>JBCCTM010000010.1:0-25134 GCA_039198535.1 Pseudomonadota bacterium | reverse complement strand
CGCGCCCGAGGCGGTCGGCCGCCCGCTCAGCTTCCTGGAGGCCTGCGCCTTTCAATGGATCAACCCCAAAGCCTGGAGCTTGGCCGCCGGCGTCGCGGCCGGGTTCATGACCGGCGGGGCCCCGGCCGCTGAGGCGGCCGCGATCGGCGGGATCTTCCTGATCTCCGGCCTCACCTCCGCCCACGCCTGGGCGGGCTTCGGCGCCGCCCTGCGCGGCTGGCTCGGCCAAGGCGCGCGCCTGCGTCTGTTCAATCGACTGATGGGCGCGGCCTTGGCGCTCTTCGTGGTCGCGCTGATCGTCGATTAAGCGCCGCACCGGCTTTGGGTCGCAGCGAATGCGTTTTTTTAAACGATACGTCCAGAACACAGGCGACAGCCCGCCGCCAGCGGGGTAGGCCAAGCGTCGCGCCCCTCTCCGCGGGCGCGACCCATGGACATTGGCCGGGAGAAGGACGGCCAAATTGGAGGACTTCATGACAAATGTTGTAATCGCCAGCGCCGCGCGCACGCCGGTGGGCTCGTTCAACGGCTCTTTCGCCAATGTCGCCGCCCACGATCTCGGCGCCTCGACGCTGAAGGCGGTTGTCGACCGCGCCAAAGTGGACCCGGGCGAGGTGTCGGAGACGATTTTGGGCCAAGTGCTCACCGCCGCCCAAGGCCAAAACCCGGCGCGGCAAGCTCATATCAACGCGGGGCTGCCCAAAGAAAGCGCCGCCTGGAGCATCAACCAAGTGTGCGGCTCGGGCCTTCGCGCCGTGGCGCTCGGCGCTCAGCATATCCAGCTGGGCGATGCGGAGATCGTGGCCGCCGGCGGCCAAGAGAGCATGAGCCAGTCCGCCCACGCCGCGCATCTGCGCGCCGGCCAGAAGATGGGCGATCTGAAATTCATCGACACGATGATCAAAGACGGCCTCTGGGACGCCTTCAACGGCTACCATATGGGCCAAACCGCGGAGAACGTCGCGACGCAGTGGCAGATCAGCCGGGATCAGCAGGATGAGTTCGCCCTGGCCAGCCAGTTGAAGGCCGAAGCGGCCCAGAAAGCAGGCAAGTTCAAAGACGAGATCGCGCCTTACACGGTGGTGAACCGCAAGGGCGAGAACGTGGTCGAGAATGACGAATACATCCGCCACGGCGCCACCATCGAAGCGATGCAGAAGCTGCGGCCGGCCTTCCAGAGAGAGGGCGGCACGGTCACCGCGGCCAACGCCTCCGGCATCAATGACGGCGCGGCCGCCGTGCTGCTGATGTCGGCGGACGCGGCGGAGAAACGAGGGCTCACGCCGCTTGCACGCATCGCCTCCTACGCCACCGCCGGGGTCGACCCCTCCGTGATGGGCACCGGCCCGATCCCCGCCTCCCGCCGCGCGCTGGAGAAGGCGGGCTGGAAGGTCGAGGATCTGGATCTGGTCGAAGCCAATGAGGCCTTCGCCGCCCAGGCTTGCGCCGTGAACAAGGACATGGGCTGGAACCCGGACATCGTGAATGTGAACGGCGGCGCCATCGCCATCGGCCATCCGATCGGCGCCAGCGGCTGCCGGGTCCTGACCACGCTCCTGTTCGAAATGCAGCGCCGCGACGCCAAAAAAGGCCTCGCCACGCTCTGCATCGGCGGCGGCATGGGCGTCGCCCTCTGCGTCGAGCGGCCGTAACCGCGCGGCGTTCACCGGCTTGAGAAACCATAAGGGGCGCCGGCGACGGCATCGGCGCCCCACCCCAACTGAATTTAACTGGAGGATACGATATGGGACGCGTGGCGTTGGTCACGGGAGGCAGCCGCGGCATTGGCGCGGAGATCTCCAAGGCGCTGAAGGCGGCGGGCCACACGGTGGCGGCGAATTACGCCGGCAATGATGAGGCGGCGGCCAAGTTCAAAGCCGAGACGGGCATCCCCGTCTACAAATGGTCAGTGGCCGATTACGAGGCGAGCGCCGCGGGCGCCAAGCAGGTGGAGGCGGATCTCGGCCCCATCGACATCGTCATCGCCAACGCCGGCATCACGCGGGACGCGCCGTTTCACAAGATGACGCCCGAGCAATGGCACCAGGTGATCGACACCAACCTCACCGGCGTCTTCAACACCATCCATCCGGTCTGGAACGGCATGCGCGAGCGGAAGTTCGGCCGCATCGTCGTGATCAGCTCGATCAACGGCCCGAAGGGCCAATTCGCGCAGGTCAACTACGCCGCCACCAAGGCCGGCGACCTGGGCATCGTCAAGTCGCTGGCCCAAGAGGGCGCCCGCGCCGGCATCACCGCCAATGCGGTCTGCCCGGGCTACATCGCCACGGAAATGGTGATGGCGGTTCCGGAGAAGGTGCGCGAAGGCATCATCGCGCAGATCCCGGCCGGCCGGCTTGGCGAGCCCGAGGAAATCGCCCGCTGCGTGGCGTTCCTCGCCTCCGACGACGCCGGCTTCATCACCGGATCGACGATCTCCGCCAATGGCGGTCAGCATTTCGTCTAAAGCGGTACGCAATATCGGACGCTCGGCCCGGCCCTCGGGCCGGGCGACTGATGAGCGCGAATATCCACACCAGGGCGTCGCTCTGTCTAAACGACCAGATCGAAACTCTGGGCGGGTTCCGAGTGATGGCGGCCCAGGCGCTTGATTGGATGCAGTCTACCATCTGATCGCAGACGGGCCGCGAGTCACACCGACCCAACACGCTACATCGACTCAATAGGCGCTGGTCGCTAGATTTGGTGATGTGTCGCTTTGGACTGGCATCCTATCGCGCTGCTCAATTTCGAGGGGCGGACGCCCCGCGCCCGTCGGCGCATGGCGCCCTGTTCGAGCCTATTGGCCCGTCCTCACTCAATGGGTTCGGTCAGAGCAGGCAAATCCATCAACACGGTTTCGCCAACGAGCCCCCTCCGTCATGCCATGGCCGCTCACCCGTCGGATCAGAGCCTCGAGCATGATATCTGCGGGGTCTGAGCAAATGAAGTCATCCTCGTCAGATCCGTCCAGATCGGCCCCAACCTCTTGCGACGTTGTAAAAAATTCCAGGGCGCGCGCCTGCTGATCCGCTGGGAAACACTCGCTGATGACGCGCCTCTCGACCTCGGTGATCTCGCCCCCCACGTCGCCGCCCTCAAGCCCGTCTACATAAAACGTCCGCTTTTCGCGGCCGGGCTCGCGGAGCGCATAGCCCGTCGCGTCGATCACATCGAAGCGGTAGAAGAACATCCAGCCCACCGGTAAATCGCCGGGGCCCTCAAGATCCTCCGTAACCAGAGCGTCGTCCAATACCACGACCGCCCTGTGCGACTCCGCGATGCCGTCCTCCGTATCGCCCAACTGGACGCCGCTGGGCCAAAGCCGGGTCGGCGGTCTATCGCTCGGCCGCCGGTAGCCCTGATGTGCGCGGAGCAGATCGACGCATTCTCCGGCGGAGCGACCGTCTTTAGGAATGATCATTCCCGCGAACTTAAATCCCATAACTCTCTCCTCGACGGCCGAGCGCGCGTGGGGCCGAATCTGACGACCGATGTTGGACATACCAGCAATTATAATACGAACAATACAAGAACATTGTTTCGTCCCGAAACCGAGGAGGCCCCGTGAACACGCCCACCCATCTGCTGGTCGCCGCCGCCGCCCTCGGCCGGCCCAACGCCCGCGCTGTGACCACGGCCGCGCTGGTCGGCGCCATGGCGCCCGATTTCTCGCTGTATTTCCTCACCGCTTGGGAGCGCTTCGTCCTCGGCGTCGACTTTCAGACGATCTTCGATGAGCGTTATTTTTCAGATACGTGGCAGAGCATCTTCGCGGTCGACAACTCGATCCCCGTCTACGCCCTGATCTTGGGCGTCGGCCTCCTGCTCCGGCGGGAATGGCTCTGGGCCTTCGCCGCCGGGGCGCTGTTGCACATCGCGCTGGACTTGCCGCTCCACCATGATGACGGCCGCCCGCATTTCTGGCCGTTCAGCGACTGGGTGTATGTGAGCCCCGTCAGCTATTGGGACAGCGCGCGCTACGGCAATATCGTCGCGCCGATCGAGATGGCGGGCGCGCTCGGGCTCTGCGCGCTGCTTTGGCGGCGCTTCAGCGGCCTCGGCGCGCGCGTCGCCATCGGCGCGGCGGCGGCGCTGAACGCCGTGGCCTTGTTCGCCTGGGCGCTGTTTTTTTAGGGTTTAGCCCCTACCTTCGATCCCATGACGGCGGGCAAGCTCACAATCGGCTTATTGATGACGGGCGAGGTTCACCCGGACCTGATCGGCGAACATGGCGATTACGCTCGGATGTTTGTCGATCTGCTCGGGCCCGCCGCGCCGGAGTTCGACTTCAAAGCCTTCGACATCGTCGGCGGCGACATTCCGTCCGCCGCCCCGCCGTTCTGCGACGGCTACATCATCACCGGCTCGAAATCAGGCGTCTACGACCCCGAACCCTGGATCCCGCCCTTGGAGGATCTGCTGCGCGCGGCGCATGGGGCGGGCGCGCCGCTGGTGGGCGTCTGCTTCGGGCACCAGATCCTCGCCCAGGCGCTGGGCGGTCGCGTGGAGAAATCGGAAAAAGGCTGGGGCTGCGGCGTGCATGACTACACGCTGTTGGAGCGGCCTGCATGGATGCCGCCCAGCGCTGAGCTTAGGCTCCATGCGATGCATCAGGACCAGGTGCTCGAGCCTCCCCAGGCCGCAGTCACCTTGGCCGCCTCCGCCCATTGCCCGCATGCGGCGCTGGCTTATGGAGACCCGGAGGCGCCGAGCGCCATTAGCTTCCAGCCCCATCCCGAATTCACACCGGCCTTCGCCAAGGCGTTGATCGAGACCCGCCGCGGCGATGGCGTGCCCATCGACCTGGCCGACCGCTCCATGGCCGGCATCGACGCCGCCGCGGACGCCGCCCATCCGTCCGCGCCGGTGATGAACGCGGAGATCGCCGCCGCCATCGTCGCGTTCCTGCGGCAGGCGACCGCCGATCGGCTGTCCGAGCCCGCCACGGCGCGGCCGGAGACGGTCCCGGCCTAACGCCGCGGCGCGCGTCAGATCGTTTGGTCGTAGTCGCCAACTTCCGGGAACTGCCGGATCACCGCGTCGAGATCGTGGAAGATCGCCTTCATCTGTTCGGCCGACGCCGGGCTCTCGCACACCACCACCAAATTGGGCGTGTTGGACGAGGCGCGCACCAGCGCGAAGCCGCCATTCTCCAGCAGGCAACGCGCGCCGTTCACGGTCACAACCTGGCGGATCTTCTGGCCGCCCAGCGTCCCGCCCTCTTCGGCGAAGCGCTCCAGGCGGCTGACCAGCCGGCCGATCACGTCGTATTTCTCCTCATCGGCGCAATGGGGCGACATGGTCGGCGTGGTGTGGGTCACCGGCAGCGCCTTGCGGAGATCGCTCATGGAGGCGCCGGGGTTGCGGTCGAGCAGCTTGCAGAGCTCGATGGCCACGCGCAGCCCATCATCGTAGCCGCGTCCGATGGGCTCGGCGAGGAAGTAATGTCCTGATTTCTCGAAGCCCGCCAAGGCGCCCAGCTCATGCACGCGGCGCTTCATATGGCTGTGGCCCGTTTTCCAATAATCGGCCTTGGCCCCGCCCTCGATCAGCGCGGGATCGGCGGCGAACAGACCCGTCGACTTCACATCCGCCACGAAGGTCGCGCCAGGATGCAGCTTGATCAGGTCTCGGGCCATGATCACCCCGACCTTATCGGCGAAGATCTCCTCGCCCTCGTCATCCACCACGCCGCACCGGTCGCCATCGCCGTCGAAGCCGAGGGCCAGATCCGCGCCGCTCTCCTTCACCGCGCGGGCCATGTCATGGAGCATCTCCATGGCCTCCGGGTTAGCGTTATAGGTGGGGAAATTATAGTCGAGCTCAGTGAGCAGCGGCACGACCTCGACGCCGATGCGCTCGAACATCTCAGGGGCGAACGCGCCCGCGGTGCCATTGCCGCACGCGCAGACGACTTTCAGTTTCCGGGTCATTTTGAAATCGCCGACCAGATCGTCGAGATAGCGCTCGCGGAGGCCTTCGACGCGCTCATACGCGCCCCCGTCGCGCTCGATCCCCTCGCCGCCGAGCACGATCTCTTTCAGCCGGCCCATCTCCGCCGGCCCATGGGTCAACGGGCGGTCAAAGCCGATCTTCACGCCGGTCCACCCGTTGGGATTGTGAGAGGCGGTGACCATGGCGACCGCCGGGGCGTCGAGGTCGAACTGGGAGAAGTAAGCGGTCGGCGAAAGCGCGACGCCGATGTCCTTTACGCGCGCGCCGCCGGCCATGAGGCCCACAATCAGCGCCTGCTTGATGCTGAGCGAGTAGGCGCGGAAATCATTCCCCACCGCGATCACGGGCTCTTTGCCCGCCTCATGCAGCTGGGTCGCCAGGCCCAAGCCCAAGGCCTGCACGCCCATCAGGTTGATCTGCTCCGGGAAGCGCCAGCGCGCGTCATACTCGCGGAACCCCGTGGGCGTGATCATCGGCGTTGAGAGAAAATCCCAGCTGTTCTCGGTCACCGTCGGCTGCGGGGCTGGCATCGCATGTTTGCGCATCGTCGTTCCTCTCCATCGGCTCATCCCGGATCGCGCCTGAAAGCCTGACGCGCGCCGGCGCTCGTCTCACGGGCGAGGTGCAAGGCGTGTACCGCACCCATGGCGGGAATTGCGCCCTAACCGAGCGGCGGCAAAGAACCGTGAGGACGGGATGGCGAAAGGGGAACAATGGGCCGGTGAGCTCGGCCCCCGTCGCTCATGCAGGCCGAGACGCGCCCTGTTTCAGCCCGGCGCAGATGAGATCCAAGGCCAGCGCCACATCCGTCTCGACGGTGGCCAGCCCCCGCCGCACCAGGCCGAAGGGCGAGTTGAAAAACAACAGGCAGTTCTTCATCGCGCGGGCGGCGGCGTCCCGATCTGAGAAAGCGCCCTCGAGGGTGAATTCGCCAGCGGCGACGCCCGCCTCCACCAGCGCCGCCTTCATGGCGTGGTCTTCCTGCTCCATCCGAGTAATGAGGCTCAGCCCGTCCTCGGAGGCGAAGATCATGTCCGCCAACTCCACCAGCCGCGGCGCCTCGCGAAGATGGCGCACGCCGAAGAAAATTTGCGCCGTGAGCGTGGCGCGCAGGCGCGCCTCGGCCGTGGCCGCGGGCGCATCCAGGGCGGCCTGCACCTCCGCCGCCTGCTCCGCCACGAAATCATGGATGACAGCTTGGCCGATGGCCTGCTTATTCCGGTAGTGGCGGTAGAGATTGGCGGGCGACATGGCGCAGGCCTCAGCGATCTCGCCCACCGAGGTTTTCGTGTAGCCGTTCTGCTCAAACAGCAGCCGGGCCGCCGCCCGGATCCGACCGCGTGTCGCCGGCTCTCCCCCCACATGGGGCGCAGGCGGGCCCGAAATGCCCGGTGCGCGAACGGGAGGCCCCGTGTATCCGCCCCCTTCCATCGCGCCCATCGGAGTGGCCGTCTCCTGGGCCGTCTCCTGGGCCGTCTCCTGGGCCGTCTCCTGGGCCGGCTGCCCGGGCGGCCTGTCCTGTTTCGCCGTGGCGATCATCAGCACTCCCCGTCTACCAGACCCTTCTCACTCCATCACCGACGCTCTGAGACAAGTATCTCAGGCGCATCCGGTCGATCCAGCATGCATCAGATGCGCCGGATCCGATCACTGCGGGCGACGGCGCGGCGTGGCTCGGCCACACTCGTCCCTTTTCGACACAGCTTTTATCCTACGTCCTTTGCATATCTGTCATCACCCGCGAGGGCGACCGGGATCGCCGAACACCCAGCGGCGCGGGGAGGGAGAAGCGGGCGCATGGCGAGTTGGATGCGAAGCGCGGTGGAGGCGTTGGCCGGAGCGGAACGGGCGGAGTGCTGGCTCGGGCCCGGCAGCCGCGCCTATTGGTGGGGCAGGCGCAAGGCGCTTGGCCGCGAAATAAAGCGCATCACCGCCGATCCGCGCTTCGAGCAATTCGTCATCGGGCTGATCTTGATCAACGCCGTGGTGCTCGGGCTAGAGACCTTCCCCAGCTTCATGGAGAATTATGGCTGGCTGGCGAAGGGGATCGACGGGCTGATCCTGTTCGTCTTCACGGTCGAAATCGCCATGCGGATCTACACCTATCGCTGGGATTTCTTCCGCTCCGCCTGGGGCTGGTTCGACCTGTTCGTGGTGACAGTCAGCTATCTGCCATCCGTCAGCGGGCTGTCGGCGCTGCGCGTTTTCCGAATTTTCCGCCTGTTTCGCCTGTTCTCCATGGTGCCAAAGATGCGCCGTGTGATCGACGGCTTCTTCGCCGCGGTGCCAGGCATGAGCGGCGTGGTCGCGGTGCTTGCGCTGATCTTCTACGTCTCCGCCGTGATCACCACGACCATGTTCGGCCAGGCCCAATTTGAGACACTGCCCGACGGCGTCACGGAAGAAGACATGGAGGCGGTGCGAGCGCTATTTGGCACGCTCACGGCGTCGCTCTTCACGCTGTTCCAGCTGATGACTTTGGAGGATTGGGCCGGGGGCATCGTGCAGCCGACGCTCAAGGTGTTCCCCAACGCCATGCTGTTTTTCGTGCCCTACATCGTCATCACCGCCTTCGCGGTCCTGAACTTGTTCATCGGTATCATCGTGGACGGCATGCAGGATGACCGCGACCATGCGGAGGAGGCGGAGCGCAAAGCGCGTGACGAGGCGGAGGCCGCCGTTGAAGCGGAGCGCGCGCTCGAGGCGGATCGCGTGCGCCGGCATGATCTGGCCCGGGAGGATCGCCGCTATGACGAGCTGCTGGCCGAATTGCGGGCGGTGAAACTTGAACTGGCGTCGCTGGTGCAAGCTCAAAACGATCGCGCCTCCCGCCATTGATGGGACGACTGCGCGGCGCCAAGGCTCATATCATGCCGCCGCCCAGATCATCCGGCGGGTTCGACCCCGCGGCCAAAGGGCAGCTCTGGCCGTCCGGCAAGGTGAGCAGGATGGTCCAACTGCCGCTGTCGGCTGCGTAAAGCTCGACAATGCCCAGCTCGCCCTCCTGCGCGAGGCCCGTGAAGGTCTCGCCATAGCGCTGTGCGAGATGAGAAACGATCTCCCCGCGGTCGCTGCAATCCAGCACGATTGGTTCAGGTCCGGCCTCTGGATCGGCGGGTTCGGCGGATGCGGCGGAGAGGGGCGCGAAAGAGAGCGTCAGCGCGGCGACGACCAGGGCGCATGCGGGCCGATGATGACCGGCCAGGGCCCCTTTAGACGTCGCTCGCGCGGCGGAGCGGCGCTTGGTGAGAAGGAAGAGGCTGCGCGTCGAAGCGTCGCTGGGGTCGATCATTCTCTGCTCCTCTCGATCACCCCCCGGCGCGCGCCTCACAAGCGCGCGATGCGAAACTTTTTCGCACTTGCAGCGTGTCAGCAGATCTGGCGGGCGGCAAACATCCTTGGGCGAAAATAGGGCGCGCCGCCGCATAACTGTCGCAATTAATCCACAGGCTCAGCTCTGGGCTTTTTATCAAGCCATTGTTTTCAAAAAAACTTTATGAAAATCGCCCGAGCGCCCGCTGGGACTGCAAGTAAGATTTATCTAGATATTCTGCGTGGATATGACGCCGGTTTTGTATAGGAGCACCCGACCGAGGAGACCGCTGATCGGGTATGCGCTTTGCAACCCAGGGTTTGGCCCGGCCGCCGCATCGCCGCCACCGCGCGATCGAGAGCGCCGCTCAGTTGGGTTGGATGTCCGCGTCCAGCCGGCTAAAGCCCGGACGCGAGGCCGGTTTATCGGCCGCATCATCACGTCTGTCCCGCCCCTCGTCGGCGGACCGCTGGGAGAGCGAACATGACCGAACCCGCAGCCGAGGCCGCGCCGAGCCGCCCTCGGCGTTCCGTGCTCTACATGCCGGGCGCCAAAGAACGAGCCCTGGAGAAGGCCAAAAGCCTGCCCGCGGACAGCTTGATCTTGGATCTCGAAGACGCCACCGCGCCCGCTGAGAAGGCCGAGGCGCGGGCGAAGGTGGCGGCGGCGGTGACGGCGGGCGGCTATGGGAAGCGCGAGCTGGCGCTGCGCATCAATGGGCTCGACACGCCATGGGGCGCCGATGACCTGAAAGCGGCGGCCGAGATGGATGTGGACGCGGTGCTGATCCCAAAGGTGAACGCCGCCGCGCAGATCGAAGAGATCGAAGCGCTGCTCCATAAGCATAACGCGCCGGAGAAACTGCGCATCTGGGCGATGATGGAGACGCCCCGGGGGATGCTGCACGCGGAGAGCATCGCCGCCGCCTCGCCGCGCCTTGAGTGCTTCATCATGGGCACCAATGATCTGGTGAAAGAGCTCGAGGCCGAGCACACCAGCATGCGGCTGCCAGTGGTCACCGCGCTCGGCCTCTGCGTGCTGGCCGCGCGCGCTTACGGCGTCGCCATCGTGGACGGCGTCTACAACGCCTACAAAGACACCGAGGGCTTCCGCGCGGCCTGCGAGCAATCCCGCGAGATGGGCTTTGACGGCCGCACGCTGATCCATCCAGACCAAGTGGCCATCGCCAATGAGGTGTTCGCCCCCTCGGCCGAAGAACTCGAGCTCGCAAAGCGGTATGTCGCGGCCTTCGAGGAGACGCTGGCAAAGGGCGAGGCGGTGGCCGTCGTGGACGGGCGCATCGTTGAGAATTTGCACGTGGAGACGGCGCGCAAACGCCTGGCGCAGGCGGCGTTGATCGAGGAGTTAGCGGCGGGCTGAAACCTGGCGGCGATCCATGCGAGGTCCACGGAGCGAGGGGCGCCGGCAGAGACGCGGCGGCGGCGGTAGAGAGGCGGAGATGAGCGGCGACAAAACCAATCCAGGCCGGTTTTTCGAGGATTTCAAACTGGGCGAGACGCTGGTGCACAGCACGCCGCGCACCTTAGACGCGGGCGATGCGGGGCTTTACCGCGCGCTCTATCCCACGCGCTTCGCGCTCTACTCCTCGGAGTTGTTCGCCGAGAGCTGCGGCATGGCCGGCGCGCCTCTGGAGGAGTTGCTGGCCTTCCACGTGGCGTTTGGCAAAACCGTGCCCGATGTCTCGCTCAACGCCGTGGCCAATCTCGGCTATGCGGAGGGCAAGTTTCTCCGTCCGGTCTATCCCGGCGAGACCCTGCGCGCCGAGAGCGAGGTGATCGGCCTCAAGGAGAATTCCAACGGCAAAAGCGGCGTGGTCTGGGTGCGCTCCCGCGCCCATGCGGTCGGCGGCGTGCCGGATCTGCCGGATGACGCTTTTGAAGACGGCGTCTTGGAGGAGATCCTGGCGGAGGCCGGCCAGGAGGAGCCCGTGGCCGAGTGGGTCCGCTGGGTGATGGTGCGCAAGCGCGATCTGGACGCGCCGGCCCCAGAGACGGTGATCCCGGAATTGGCGACCGCGGTATCGGCGAAAGACCTTCCCATCCCCATGGGCCTCGATTTCACGGATTACGACACCAATCTGGCCGGCGGCCCCCATCTGTTCGACGATTACGAGGTCGGCGAGCGCATCGACCACGTGGATGGCGCGACGCTGGAGGAGGCGGAGCACATGATGGCCACGCGCCTGTGGCAGAACACGGCCAAGGTGCATTTCAATGTGCAAGCCCGAGAAGATGGGCGCAGGCTCATCTATGGCGGCCACATCATCAGCCTGGCCCGCGCGCTCAGCTTTAACGGCCTCGCCAACGCCCAGGCGATCGTCGCGATCAACGCGGGCGCCCACGCCAATCCCGCCTATGCGGGGGACACCGTCTATGCGTGGTCCGAGATCCTGGAGAAGGCGGAGACGGAGCACCGCTCCATCG
Organism: Pseudomonadota bacterium; assembly: GCA_039198535.1. GTDB lineage: Bacteria > Pseudomonadota > Alphaproteobacteria > Rhodobacterales > Rhodobacteraceae > JALEGB01. The sequence continues at coordinate 13,419 of JBCCTM010000010.1, read as the reverse complement.
GCGCGGTCCGCCTGCGCACCGTCGCCGTCAAAGACCGCGCCGCGGATGACTTCCGATTGAAGGGCGAGGATGGGAAATACGACCCGACCGTGCTGCTCGATTTCGACTATTGGGCGCTGATGCCGCGGGCTTTGGCCAGGCGGGCCTCGAGGCCGGCGAGGTAGGTGTCGATCAGCTCTTGCGCGTGCTGATGCAGATCCTCCAGGGCCGCCGGGGCGCCGCTGATGTCGACCTTTGGGGCCGCGGCGGCGTCGGCGACCCGAGCCAAATGGCCGGCCAAAGACAACGCCAGGAGGCCGTGCAGCGCGGCCCAGAGCGCCCGGGCGGACCGGCGCGTGACGTGTGGAGCCCCCGTGATGGGGCTAAGGGCCCGCTCCAGAATCGTGAAAAGGCTGGCCTGTCGCGCTTGATACCAAGGCGGCGGCTCTCCCTCCGCGTCCCGCTCGAAGATGGCGGCCCAATTGCGGGGGCGGGCGGTGGCGAAGTTGAGATAGGCCGAGCCGATGGCGTGGATATGCGCGGACGGCGCGGCGCCGGCGGCTGTCAGCTCCGCCTGTTGAACCTCCAGCGCTTCGCAGAGCTCCTCCAGCTCAGCGGCGTTGGCTTCCAGGGTCACCGCGTCGATGGACGGGATCACTGTGTAAATCGCGCCCACGGACCATCCCAGCTTCGCGGCAAGCCCTCGCGCGGTCACCGCGGAGAGCCCGTGCTCAGCGATAATGGCGCGGGCGGCCTCGATCAGCCGCCGCCGCATCGCCTCCAGATCCGCCGCGCTGCGCTTGGCCCGCGCCATGTCGCTCTCCCCTGCAGCGCATCGCCGCCGCGGCGCTCATCTCGACAGGAGAGGCCGCGCCCCTTAATTAGGAAAACTGAACGGCGTTCGCAAATGCCGCCAGACATCCAACGGGAGGCGACAGCCGCCTGCTGAGAGCCGGGGTCGAAACTCAGAGGAGCGCCGCGGGATGCGCAGTTTAATCTTCAACGTGGCGTTCTTTAGCGGAACATTCGTCTACGCGCTGGTGATCATCATCGCCGCCAGCTTCAGCGGTCAGGCGACGTTGCAGGGGCTGCTGCATCGGCACGCCCGCTTTCTGATGTTAATCGTCCGCACCATCCTCGGCGCCAGGATCGAGATCCGCGGGCGAGAGCGGTTCGGCCCGGGCGAAAAACCGCTGCTGGTCGTAAGCAAACATCAAAGCGAGCTCGACGCCTTCATGCAGTTCTACGCCTATCCGGAGACCGCGGCGGTGGCCATGCAGCAGCTGGCCAATTACCCGCTGATCGGGCCGGCGATCCGCAAGCTGGGCTTCATCATCGTTGATGTGGAGGGCGGCAAGACCAACCAGCTCAACAGCGTCGTCGAAGGGTCGCGCCAAGTGATGGCGGAGGGCCGGCCGGTGCTGATCTACCCGGAAGGCGAACTGATGCGCCTTGGCTCCCGACAGCGCTACCGGACGGGCGTCTATCACATCTACAAAGGCACGGGTCAGCCGGCCACGCCGGTGGCGCTCTGCCCCGGGCTGGTCTGGCCGCAACGGCGCTGGACCAAGCATTACGGGCAAACCGCGGTCTACGAGTATCTCGAGCCGATCCCACCGGGGCTCGACCAGGACACTTTCATGGCCGAGCTAGAGCGCCGGATCGAGGAGGGCACCATGCGGCTGATCCGCGAGCATGGCGATCCAGAGGTGGTCGCGCAGGCGGAGGAACGCCACGCCAAGGGCCTCACCAATGACGACGACGTCACCGTGGAGAGCCTGATCCAGGCGCGTCGACCGGACGCCGCGGCCTAAATCCATTGCGCGGGGCCACTCTGACAGGCACAGGGGAGCGGCGGAGCGCAAAGGGGGGCGCTCCAAACAGTTTTGGGAACCGAGGCGCGCCAGGACATGCGGAGAGTGAAACGGGGTCACCGGCTCAACTGCTTAGCTGCGCCGTCCATTTATAGCCGCCGGCTGAAGAGAGCCCCACTGATGCGGGGGACCCATGGCGGTCGGTGAGGCGGAAGGCGAAGCGGGCGGCGGGCCGGATCGCGCGCCGCCCCGCAGCGCCCTGATCACGGGGCGGCGCTTCCTGCCGCTCTTCGCGGTGCAAGCGCTCGGCGCCTTCAACGACAACGTTTTCAAAAACGCTTTCGTCACGCTGCTCACCTTCAAGCTCGCCACCGAGATGGGCCTCAGCGAGGCCGAGCTGGGCGCGCTGGTGGCGGTGGCGGCGGCGGTGTTCATCCTGCCCTTCGCCCTGTTCGCGCCCATGGCCGGGCAGATCGCCGACTGGATCGACAAAGCGCGGATGATGCGCGCGGTGAAGTTCGTCGAGATCATCCTGATGATCGTGGCGGCCATCGCCTATCACGTGCAGAGCATCTCCCTCCTCTACGCGCTGCTGTTCCTGATGGGCGCGCAGTCCGCCTTTTTCAGTCCGATCAAATACGGGGTGCTGCCCCGCTACCTGGCCGATGATGAGCTGGTGCAGGGCAATGGCTTGATCCAGGGGGCGACGTTCCTCTCGATCCTGCTCGGCACCATCGCCGGGGTGCAGCTGATCCAAACCGATGCGGGGGTCCTGCTGGTGTCCATCGCCGTGATCACCATCGCTGTGATCGGCTTCATCGCCAGCCTGTACGCGCCGCCGGCCCCGCCCGCGGCGGAGGAAAAGGCGCATCTGCTGCCCAATCTGGGCCTCCGCCTGACGCCCCAAAGCCGCCGCGCGACCATCGGCGCGGCGTTCTTCATCGCCCTCGGCGTGGCGCTCGCCGCGGCGGCGCTGAGCTTCATCGAGCCCGGCTCGCTCTTCTACCCCGCGCGCTACGCCGTCGCCGGCCTCGCCTTGCTGTTCGGCCTCTCCTTACATGTGCTGTGGCCCTCCATCGCCGCGTCCATCGAGGCGGCGCAGGAGCGGCCTGTCGTGTGGCGCACGCTGCTGGCGATCGCCTGGTTCTGGTTCGCCGCCGCGGGCTTCATGACCGTGATCCCGGTGCTGGTGAGCGAGACGCTCTACGCCGATGAGGATGTGTTCACCCTGCTGTTGGCCGCGTTCTCCATCGGCGTCGCCATCGGCGCGAGCCTCGTCTCGATTTTGCAGCGCGGGCGCATCCAGGTGGGCGTCGCGCCCATCGGCGCCTTCGGCATCGCCATCTTCGCCATCGACGTTTATCTGGGTCTGGGCGCGGGGCTGCCGCCGCCCGACCCGAGCGACCCAGAGATCCGCCGCACGCTCAGCGAGTTCTTGTCGAGCCCGGTGGGGTGGCGCGTGTTGATTGACTTCATGGGCCTCGCCATCTGCGCGGGTCTGTTCGTCACGCCGCTCAACGCCATCTACCAGCACAATGCGCCGCCGGAAGCCGTGGGACGGGTGGTGGCGGCGTCGAACATGCTCGACAGCGCATTGATGGCGTTCTCCAGCGTCGTGGTGATCCTGCTGCAAAGCGCTCTCGGCTTTGGCCAACCGGCGGTGCTGGCGACTTTGGGCGCGACGGGGCTTGTCACGGCGGTGGTGGTGGCGCGTTGGTCGCCCGAGACGCGGTTGGGCCGATTTGTGCTGCGGTATCTGCCGCGGCGAGCCGAGGGGTGAGCCGGTGTCGTCCAAGGAGCACAATCAGCGCGATGAGGATGTGGCGCGCGCCCGCGCCAAGCTCGACCAACTGCGCGAGGAGGCGGGCATGCCGCTCCGCGGAGACGAGTTGGCCGCCCGCCGCGCCGCGCCCGACAGCGGCGCGCGAACCGGTGCGGAGGATGACGACCCGCGGGCCGATCCGCCGCTCGACTGGCGGATGACACCCCGCAACGTGGTCCTACAGCTCGCCGCCATCGCCCTATTCATCGGCGTCGCCTGGTTTCTGATCTCGCTCGCCGGCGACGGCATCCGAGCCCTACTCTCGTGACCGCCGCCGCCCGAAGAACGGGCCACGCGGCCGACACGGCCCTTCGCCCGGGTTTCTGGCGCGACACCGCGCTCGAAGATCTCTCCGCTCGGGAATGGGAGGCGCTCTGCGACGGGTGCGGGAAGTGCTGCCTCCTGAAGCTTGAGGATGAGGACACAGGCCAGGTCGCGTACACGTCGCTGGCCTGCCGGTTGTTTGAGGACAGCAATTGCCGCTGCGGCGACTACGCGAACCGGCGCTCCCGTGTGCCGCAATGCGTGTTTATCACGCCGGAAGTGGTGCGTGCTGAGGCGCATTGGATGCCGAAAACCTGCGCTTACAGGCTGTTGGGCGAAGGGCGCGACCTCCCCGCTTGGCACCCGTTGGTCAGCGGCGACCCGGAGAGCGTTCACACGGCGGGCGTCTCGGTCAGAGGCCGCACCATCTCAGAGCGTCATGTGCCCGAGCAGGACGCCGCGTTGTTCATCATCGAAGACGAGCTGTGAGGCGCAGGCGGCGCGCCCATGAGCGCCGCCGGCCTCCATTGAGCGATCAGCTGTATTTCAGCGCCGGCTCATCCAAATCGATCGAGGGGATCGTCTCCCGCTCCACGTAGTAATCGAGCGGCGCGTTCCAGGGCTCTTGCTCCACCCGCTTCGGGAATTTATGCAGCCCGCGCTGCATGTAGCCGGAGTTGAACTCCGATTCCGGGATGATCCGATCCCGCGGCAGGGCGCGCTCTTCATCGGTCATTTGGGCGACCACAACCTTCGCCTGGCGTTCATCCATCCGGTCGAGCAGGCGACAATAGAAGTCGCAGCAAAGATCGACGCGCATGGTCCAGGCGGTGCGGAGATAGCCAAAGATGTAAGAGAGGTTAGGCACCCCTTCGATCATCAGGCCGCGATAGGTGACCGTATCCGCGAAATCGATCGGCTCGCCATCCATATCGAACGGGATGCCGCCGAAGAAGGACAGATTGAAGCCGGTGGCGGTGATGATGATGTCCGCCTCGAGGACTTTGCCTGATTTCAGCAGGATGCCGTTCTCGACAAAGCGGTCGATATGATCAGTCACCACCGACGCCTTGCCGGTCTTCATCGCTTCGAACAAATCGCCATCCGGTACAAAAGCGATCCGCTGGCGCCACGGGTTGTAAGATGGCGTGAAATGCGTCTCGACGTCGAAATCTTCGCCGAGATGCTCTTTCACGACGTTGATCATCTCCTTCTTCGCCTCTTCCGGATAGGCGATGGAAAGCTCTTGGATCTCCCGCTGCTCTTTTAGGTAGGCGCGGCGGACAATCTCATGAGTCCACGCATCCGGGATCTCCAGCGCGCGGAGTTGGTCCGCCAACTCGTTCTTGTTGAAGCCGGGATGGAAGTAGGTGGGTGAGCGCTGCAGCATGGTCACATGGCCGACATCGGGCGCGAGGCTCGGGATCAGCGTTGCGGCCGTCGCCCCGGAACCGATCACGACGACCCGCTTACCCTTGTAGTCGAGATCATCCGGCCATTGCTGCGGGTGGACGATCTGGCCTTTGAAGTCCCCCATGCCGTCCCAATCCGGCGTGTAGGGATTGTCGTGGTCGTAATAGCCCTGGCACATCCACATGAAGCGGGTGGTGTATTTCTCGACCTCTCCCGTGGCGCCGTTCTCGACCTGGAGGGTCCAACGCTGCTCCGCGGTGGACCAAGAGGCCTTCTTCACCCGGCGCTGATAGTGGATGTGGCCGGTGAGATCGTCCTCCTCGATGGCCTCGGACAGGTAGTCGAGGATCTGGTCGGCCTTGGCGATCGGGTCGCCCAGCCATGGCTTAAAGCCGAAGCCGAAGGTGTAGAAGTCGCTGTCGGAGCGGATGCCCGGGTAGGTGTGGGTGCGCCACGTGCCGCCGTAATCGGCCTTCGCCTCCAGGATCGCGAAGCTCTCATTGGGGCGACGGGTCAGCAGGTTATGGGCGGCCCCGATGCCGGACATGCCCGCCCCGATGATGATCATATCGAAGTCGCGCTGAGCGGGGTCGGCGGCGCGGCGGGGACGGGCCTCCGCCTCAGCGGCGCGGTCCATATCGGCTTGCGTCAGGTCATTCATGCGATTGTTTCCTCGCGGATAATTCGGCTTCGTCGGCCGATGGCGAAAAGGCGCGCGCGGTGTTACTGCGCGTTGGAGGCGGCCGCGTCAGCGGCGAATTTCTCGATATCCGCCTCAGTGAAGCCCAGCATGGTCAGCAGGCCTTCGAGCGGCCGTTCCGACTGCCAGGATTGCGCTGGGCCGATGGTGGCTCCGCCGTCGATCACATATTCGCCGCCGGTGATGAAAGCGGCGGCGTCCGAGGCGAGGAAAGCGGCGAGCTCGGCCACATCGCGCCCTTGGCCGATGCGCCCCACCGGCTGCAGCGCGCCGGCCGCGGCCTTAAGCCGATCGGCGACTTCTTGCGCGCCTTTGTTATCGAGGCCGAGCCCTTTGCCGAAGATATGCGTGCCGATCAGACCGGGCAGGATCGAGTTCACCCGCACATTGTGCCGCGACATCTCGGCGGCGCCGACTTTCGAGAAATGCGCGACGGCCGCCTTGCAGAGCGAATAGATGATCGGCGCTTGGCCCGCTTGGATGGCGCTGATGGACGAGGTGTTCACAATCGAGCCGCCGCCCCGCTCCTTCATGTAAGGCAGAGCCAAATGCGCGCCGAGGAACACGGATTTGAGCAGCAGATTCACGGTCATGTCGAAGCCGTCGCTGTCGAAATCTTCGATCCCGCAGATGGCCCCGCCGGCGCCGGCGTTGTTGAAGAGAATGTCCACGCCGCCAAACGCGCTGGCGCAAGTGCGGATGGCCGCGTCGAACTCCTGCCGGCTCGTCACGTCGCAATGGACGTAGCGCACTCTGTCCTCGCCGTAGTGCTGGACGATCTCTTCGCCCAGCGCGTCTTGGATGTCCGCGGCCACAACCTGAGCCCCGGCCTCCACAAACACATCCACCGTCGCCCGGCCGATGCCGCTCGCGGCCCCGGTGATCACCGCCGTTTTCCCGGATAAATCCGCCATCGCTGTCCTCCCATTGCGCGGCCCGCCTCTGCGGGCGGATCTCTTCGCGGACGACAATCGCTAAGGATGCGGCCCGGCGCTAGGGGCGATCAGCGGCGGAGGCGTGAAAAAACAAGGAAAACCCATGGGCGAAGGGCCGCCTCAAGGGAGGCGAGCGGCGATCAGAGCGTCGCGGTCCAGCTGAAAGCCGCTGTCGATCCAAGCGCGTTCGGCTCGGGCCAAGGCGGCGCCGAGAGCGGGGCCCCGCTTGAGCCCGGCGGCCATGAGATCGGCGGCGCGCAACGGGAACTCCGCCGCAGCGCCCTGGGCGATCGCTTCTTTGACCTCCAGAGGGATCGTCCCGCGGCTCTCATCGGACGCCGCTTCTGCGGCGGCTTCCAGGGCGGCCGCATCGAGGGCAGTGGCGGCGTCGAAGCGATACGCCGTCTCCCCTGGCCCGAGGGCCGCCGCCTGCCCAAGGGCGCTGAGCGACTTCAAATCGGCGCGAGAGAAGTCGAGGGCTGTGGCCAATCGGCCGCGGGACTCCAAAAGCCCGCCCTCGCTTCCGCCAATCCCGGCGCTCCGCCACGGAAAGAGCGCGGCGAGGCGACGGATCCAACGGGGCGGGAGCGCCTCACGGGCCTCCACCGCTTCAAGCCCACCGAGCCGCTCCGCGCGCCCAGCCGCGCCCGCCTCCGTCATCCACCGAAACACGCGACGCATGACGCCGGTCTCCTCCAGCAGCGCCAGGGCGCGCCATGGCGCCGGCGCCGCGAAGAGCTTCTTGATTTCGACGCCCACCCGTTCGGACGGCAGCGTGTCGAGGCCTGGCGCGAGGCGGGTGATCGCCGCCATTTCAGCGGCGTCTACCCCGCCATTGGCGCCGAAACGCGCATGGAAACGGAAGAAACGGAGGATCCTCAAGTAATCCTCTCGAATACGGGTCTCCGCGTCGCCGATGAAGCGGACCCGCCCGGCGCGCAAATCTGCGAGACCCTCGCCCAACGGATCGAAAACCCGGCCCGAGGCGTCGGCGTAGAGCGCGTTCATGGTGAAATCTCTGCGCGCCGCATCCTCCCGCCAATCTTCGGTGAAGGCGATCACGGCGCGCCGACCATCGGTGGCGACATCGCGGCGCAGAGAGGCGACTTCCACCGCGCGCAGAGCGCGTTCTGAGCTGTCGGCGACGTCCTGCGTCTCTCCGCGAGGCGCTCCTGTGGCGATCGTGACGACGCCGTGCTCCAAGCCCGTTGGGTGCGGCTTCAACCCGGCCGCCTCGGCTAAACGCATCACCTCTTCAGGCGGGCGGTTGACGGCGATGTCGACGTCGTCAGGCGCGGCGGGGGAAGAAGCACGGGAAGAAGCGCAAGAAGAGGCTTGGTCGGAGCCTGGATCGGGCTGGTTCGCCGCCAACAGCGCGTCGCGGACGCAGCCGCCCACAAAGCGCGCCTCCGCCCCTTCGGCGGTCAGGGCCGCCATGATGGACCGCACGCCCGCATCCTGCAGCCACGGCGCAACTTGGACCACGAGCCGAGGCGGCGCGGGCTCGCCACCTGCGCCGCCGGTGTTTTCCGCTGTGCTCATCGCAAAGCCCCGCCAGACCTCCGCCTCGCTCAGGCGCGCCGCCTGGATCCGCTCCGGCGCACCGCCTCCACCCGGTCCGACAGCGCCTTCAGCATGCCGGCGGTGGCCCCCCAGATGTTTTTGCCTCGCCACTCATAGACGTAGAAATGCCGCTCCTCACCTTTCCAAGTGGCGCTGCGGCGCTGACAATTGGCCGGGTCCATCAAGAAATCTAGCGGTGTTTCAAAGACTTCAGCCACCTCGCCATCATCGGCGATCGGCTGAAAGGCGGGATGCGCGATGCCGATGAAAGGCGTCACAAGGAAGCTCGAGACGGTCTCGTAGCGGTCAAAGGGACCAAGCATCTCCACCTGCTCCCGGGGCAGGCCGATTTCCTCCTCCGCCTCCCGCAAGGCCGCAGCCATGGGCGAGGGATCCGCCGGGTCGATCTTGCCGCCTGGGAAGGCCACTTGGCCCGCATGGGCTTTGAGATGATCGGCGCGGCGCGTGAGGATGACGTTGTAGCCATGGGGCCGCGGCGCCAGCGCGCAGAGCACCGCCGCCGGCCGCCGCAAGCGATCCAGCGGAAGGGTCGAGCGGTCGACGGGGTTCAAATCGAAGTCGCCATTGATCGTGGGCGCCGCGCCCCAGATCGCCGCCTCCAAGAGCGCCCTATCAATGGGTCTGTCCGCCGCCATCGTCACCCGTCCTCAAACTCCGCTGCATCGGCCAAATCGTAAAATACGCCGGAGGACCACACCCCCAAGCGCCTCCCCTCGGGCCGGTCCTCAACCTGGGCCATGTCGACCAAGCGGAAGAAACACTTTCGGTCGAGCCGCGCCTCTAAGCGTCCTCGGACCAGGATATAGGGAGCGGGTTCTCCGGTTTCAGGGTCGTGCTCCAGGCGCAGCGGATGATCCGGCCCGAGCACAGCGCGGTCGCCGTGGTTGGTCTCCACCGTCACCGTCTGGCGCGGCGCATCCGCCGCCTCTCGCCCCGCCCCTTCGGCCGCCCCTTGACCCGCCCCTTCGGCCGCCCCTTGGCCGAGTTGCGCGTCCACGCCGATGAAATGCGCGTCCTCGACGATGATGCCCACTTTCTCGACCGGCGTGACCAGATAGGTCCTCCCGTCCTCATCCTTGCGCAGGATCGTGCCGAACAGCCGAACAATGGCCTCCCGTCCGATGGGCGTGCCGAGATAATGCCAGCTGCCGTCGCGTTTGATGCGGATGTCGAGGTCGCCGCAAAAGGGCGGGTTCCATTTTTCAACGGGCGGGATACCGCGCGCGCCCCGGATGTCCGACGTCTCCCGCGCCGCAGCGCCGGCGGCCTTGAACAGCGCGTCCAATCCGCCGCCCGCGCCGCCCGCGCCGCCATTCGCAGCGCCCGCCGCGCCATTGGCCGCCGCCCGGTCGCCCCCGGGCTCCCCGCCGTCCGATCGTCCGTTTCCACTCGCAGACACGTTAATTCGCCTCACATGATTTCGCCTCAGTTGAGCCATCTGCCCGCGCAGCGTTGGCGCCGACGGCGTTGGAGCCTTTATTGCTAAAACCAGCGCGGTGACGCGAGGCTTTCTCGCCCGCGCAATGTGGTCCAAAGTGCCGCCGCGGCATGTGGGGCGGGCTGAGCATAATCAGGGAAAGGGCGCGGCATGGCGACGGATCAAATGGAGCCTGGCCCGGCGGGGGACGGCCCGTTCGACGGCGATCCGGTGGCGGCGGTGGAGGCGGCGGCGGAGCGGCTCGGCGTGGTCCGCGCGGAAATCTCGAAGAGGGTGATCGGGCAAGAGACCGTGGTGGAGCAGGCGCTGATCGCCTTGCTCTGCGGCGGCCATGGGTTGCTCGTCGGCGCGCCGGGTCTCGCCAAGACGTTGTTGGTGGAGACCATCGGCGGCGTGTTGGGCCTCGACGCGAAGAGGGTGCAATTCACGCCAGACCTGATGCCCGCGGACATCCTCGGCGCGGAGGTGTTGGAGGAAGGCGGCGGCGGCGCCCGGGCCTTCCGTTTCATCGAAGGGCCGATCTTCACGCAACTGCTGATGGCGGATGAGATCAACCGCGCCAGCCCGCGAACGCAGTCCGCTCTGCTCCAGGCCATGCAGGAGCGCGAGGTCGCGGTGGCGGGGCGCAGCCGTCAGTTGCCGCGCCCGTTCCACGTGCTGGCGACGCAGAACCCCATTGAACAAGAGGGCACCTATCCGTTGCCCGAGGCGCAGCTCGATCGTTTCTTGCTTGAGATCGACGTGCCGTTCCCCGGGCCCGAGGCGGAGCGGGAGATCCTGCTGGCCACGACGGGCGCCACCGAAGCGACCGCCGCCGCGGCGCTCGACGCCGCAGGGCTGATGAGCTTGCAGCGGCTGGTGCGCCGTTTGCCGGTGGGCGACGCCGTGTTGGACGGCGTCCTCGCGCTGGTGCGCGGCGCGCGGCCGGGCGAAGACGGCGCCCATCCGGAAGCGGCGAAGCTCAGTTGGGGCCCCGGGCCGCGCGGCGCGCAGGCCTTGGCGCTGGCGGTGCGGGCCAAGGCGCTGCTGGAGGGCCGGTTCGCCCCGGGGCTCGGCGATGTGGCCGCCCTCGCCCCTGCGGCGCTCAAGCACCGCATGGCGCTCAGCTACGCGGCCCGAGCCGAGGGCGCGTCCATTGAGGCGGTGATCGCGGAGATGGTGGAGGCCGCGCTTGGGCCCGGGCGGCGCGCCGCGTGACCACGGAGACCGTCCCACGCCTCGGGGCCGCCAATCTCAGACGAGACGCCGAGCGCGTCGCCTCAGGGCACGCGCCGCTGATGGCCCGCGCGGCCCGGCTCGCCGCCAGCGTCTATCTGGGGGCCCATGGACGCCGCCGCCCTGGCCCGGGCGAGACCTTTTGGCAGTATCGTCGCGCCTCGCCCGGCGATCCGCTGAGCGCGGTGGACTGGCGCCGCTCGGCGCGCTCGGACGCGCTTTATGTGCGGGAGACCGAGTGGGAATCGGCGCAAACGGTGCGCCTCTGGTGCGACCGCAGCGCCTCGATGGGGTACCGCTCGGCCAAAGCGCCCTTTTCGAAAGTGGACCGGGCCGCGGAGGTGGCGGCGGCGCTGGCGATCTTGCTGACCCGAGGCGGCGAGCGCACGGCGCTGCTAAGCGCCGATCCAAACGCCGGCTTTGAGCGGCCAGGCCTCGGCGAGGCGCATCTCAACCGGATGGTCGACCTTCTCACCCGCGATGAGCCGTTCGAATTCGGCGCGCCCCCGGATCTCGGCGCGGCGCGGGGCGGGCGCGCGGTGTTTTTCAGCGATTTCTTCGGCGAGGAGACGGCGATCCTCGGCGCGCTCGAAGCGGCGGCGGCGCGGGGGCTCTCCGGCTTTATCCTGCAGATCAACGACCCGGCCGAGGAGAGCTTCCCGTTCGAGGGCCGCATCGTCTTTGAGAGCATGAACCGCAGCCTGACCTATGAGACCGAACGGGCGCGGGCTATCCAGGCGGATTACCAGACGGCCCTGGCGGCGCGGCGGGGGCGCCTGGCGGAAGCGGCGCGCCGCGCCGGTTGGGGCTTCATGACCCACCGGACCGACGAAAGCGCCACGCCAGCGCTGCTTTGGCTCGCCCGCGGATTGTCGGAGACAACCGGCGCATGAGCGAGCCTCACCCGCGCTCATCGGCGCGGCCTATCTCTGGAGACGCCCGTGTTTAGCCTCGGCGCCCTCGGCTTTCTGCAGCCTCTCTTCCTCGCGGGCCTCTTGGCTCTGCCGCTCCTTTGGTTTTTGCTCCGCGCGACCCCGCCCGCGCCGACGCGCATCCGCTTTCCGGGCGTCCGCGTGTTGCTCGGGCTCGCCGATCGCGAGCGGACGCCGCAACGCACGCCCCTTTGGCTGCTGCTGCTTCGCATGGCCGCCGCGGCGCTGCTCCTGTTGGCTTTCGCGGAGCCGCTGGTGAACCCCAAGGCCCGCAGCGCCGGCTCCGGCCCGGTGCTGGTGATCCTCGACGGCGGCTGGACTTCTGCGGACAGTTGGTCCGCCCGGGTTGGGGCGGCGCAAGACGCGCTGCGGCAAGCGGCCGAGACCGGGCGACCGGCGGCGCTGATCTCCTTGTCCTCCGCAGAACCGCCGCCTGAGCGGCTGAATTTCGGACCCGCTGAGGAGGCGATGCGCCGCGTGGAGGCGTTGGAGCCCGCCCCATGGCGGCCAGATCCCAGGCGGTGGATCGCCGCCATAGAGGCCGAGGACGCGCTGGAGACGGTATGGATCCATGACGGCTTGGAGGCGCCGACCCCGCCGCCCGAGGCGGCCGTGTCCGACGACGACGCCGGGGCGCTCACGGCGAAGGCGGCTCTGGCCGCGCTCCTGTCCGAACGGGGCTCCCTGACCCTGATCGCCGCCGCCGATCCCACCCGGGCGCTCGCGCCGCCGCGCATCGAAGGCGGCGCGCTGACGGCCACGGTGCTGCGCGCCCAGGGCGGCGCGGTGGAGACCCGTCGCGTGGCGGCCTTTGGCGGCGATCCTGCCGCGGGCGGCGCCCGTCGGGTCGGCGCCGCGGAAGTCGCCTTCGAGGCCGACGATCTCCAGGCCGAGGGCGTGTTCGACCTCCCGGTTCAGCTGCGCAACACTCTGGAAAAACTGCAGATCGACGGCCTCCGCCACGCCGGGGCCGTGGCGCTGCTTGACGATCGCTTCCGCCGCCGCCGCGTGGCGCTGGTTTCTGGCGAACAGGAGCGGCGCGGGTTGCCGCTGCTCTCAGGCTTGCATTATCTCCGCGCCGCCCTCGCGCCCCACGCCGCAGCCCGCGAGACCACGCTGCGCGCCGCCATGGGGCTCACAGAGGACCCCATCGAAGCGGCAGTGTTCGGCGCGGCGGCGGCGGCGGCCCCCCTTGCGGGCTGGGCGGACGCGATCGTGATCTCGGAAGTCGGCCGCATCTACCCCGAGACCGAGGCCGCCTTGAGCGCCTGGGTCACGGAAGGCGGGCTGTAGATCCGGTACGCCGGGCCGAAATTGGCTGCG
>JBCCTM010000009.1:0-25153 GCA_039198535.1 Pseudomonadota bacterium | reverse complement strand
CTCTGACACTGACACGGGCAATCGAGCGGCCACCACGGGCGTCCAAGACGCGTCTTTCTCCAACAGTGCGGATTCGAGCGTTATCAGCTCATAGCGCGCCGCCATCGCGCGCCCGGCTTCCGCCGAGGGCAGCGGCCAAATCGCCGCCGCCGGCAGCAACAGCGCCATCTTGCAGAGTTTGAGCGCTAACCGATCCAGCCCGGCCGATCCGTCCCTCAAGGTGAGATGCGGCCCGAGCAAGGGCCGCTCCAAATCCAGCGCCGGATCGGCCACGGCGCGGATCTCCGGCGCGCCGTAAGCGTCGTTCAAGCGAATCCGCGCCAGATCGCCATCATAGGCGCGCGCCTTCAGCGTTGAGGCCCGTGCCGCGGTCACGCTCAAATGGCCTTGGCCCGCCAAGCTCCGCAGGCCTTGGAGACGTAACGGTTCCAGCAACTCCGCCGCCGTCGCCACAGCCGCTTCGTCGCCGTCGACAAGGATAATTGGCGCGCCCCGCTGTAATTCGGAGAGAGCCCGAGACACTCGGTCGACCTGCGACACCAGGGAAACGGACAGGCTGGGCTGCTGACCTGACATACTTTGAAACAATTCCTAGGTTGACGCTGAACTCGGCGTGAGACTCGTAGAAGCCCCGTTGCGCCACGGCGCGCGAACTCTGATGTGCTCCTCAGAGATCCATAAACGAGGTGGCTCCATGGCTGCGCTAAAAAAAATCCTGCTGGTGGACGATGACGGTGAGCTTAGAGAAGCGCTGGCGGACCAATTGCTTGTCACAGAAGAATTCGACGTGTTCGAGGCCGAAACCGGCGCCCATGGCGTGGAGCGCGCCAAGTCTGAGCTGTTCGATTTGATCATCTTGGATGTGGGATTGCCTGATATGGACGGGCGGGAGGTCGCAAAGATCCTCCGCCGATCCGGCGTGAATTGCCCCGTGATGATGCTCACGGGCCATGACTCCGACAGCGACACGATCCTAGGGCTCGAATCGGGCGCCAATGATTATGTGACCAAGCCGTTCAAGTTCAGCGTGCTGCTGGCGCGGATCCGAGCGCAGCTCCGGCAGCATGAGCAGAGCGAAGACGCCGTGTTCAATGTGGGCCCGTATGTTTTCCAGCCTTCGGCGAAGATGCTCACAGACGGGGCGGGCAAGAAGATCCGGCTCACAGAGAAAGAAACCAACATTCTGAAGTTTCTGCATCGCGCCGGGGGCCAAGTGGTCAGCCGCAACACGCTGCTGCATGAGGTGTGGGGCTATAACGCTGGGGTGACGACGCATACGCTGGAGACGCATATCTACCGGTTGCGCCAGAAGATTGAGCCCGAGCCTTCCAACGCGTCTCTGTTGCTGACCGAGGGCGGCGGGTATCGGCTGGTGTCGTGACGCTCTGAACGGGCCGCAGGGGGCGAGATCGCGTGAAAATAGCGACGTGGAACATCAATTCGGCGCGCCTTCGCCTGCCGATCATCGAACGCTTGCTTCGGGAGACGCAGCCGGACGCGCTCTGCCTGCAGGAGACGAAATCTCCGGTGGAGAAGCTGCCCCAGGACGCGTTCGCGGCGGCGGGTTATCCGCATGTCGTCGCCCGGGGCGAGCCCGGATATAACGGCGTGGCCATACTCTCGCGCCACCCGTTGGAGGAGCGGGCGAGCTTTGACTTCTGCGGCAAAGGGGATGCGCGCCATGTGGCCGCCGATCTCCATGCGCCCGGCGCGGACCCGATCACGCTTCACAATCTCTATGTGCCCGCCGGCGGCGATACGCCTGACCCGGAGGCCAATGACAAATTCGCCCATAAGCTCGATTTCGTGGCGGAGATGGCGGAGCGCCTCGCGGATCGACCCGAGCGCTCGGTGGCTGTGGGTGATTTCAACATCGCGCCGTTGGAGCACGACGTTTGGAGCCACAAGCAGTTGCTCAAGGTCGTGAGCCATACGCCGGTGGAGGTGGCGCGTTTCGAAGCGGCGCAGCGCGCCGGCTCTTGGGTGGACGCCTGCCGAGCGGTCACGCCGGCGGATGAGAAGCTCTATTCCTGGTGGTCCTACCGGGCGCGGGACTGGCGGAAATCCGACCGTGGGCGGCGCCTCGATCATATCTGGCTGACCCCATCGCTCGGCGAGCGGCTGAAGACGGCCTCCGTTCTCAAGGACGCTCGAGGTTGGGAGCAGCCCTCCGACCACGCGCCGGTGTTCGCGGAGCTCGCTCTCTCTCGCTAGCCACGGCGGCAGGGCTCACCAATCATCATCGCCGCGTCGCTTGGGCTCCGGGATCACGAACAGCTCATTGTCCACTTTGCCGCCGATCTTGGCGTTGCGGAGGACGATGGTGGTGGTCTGACCCAGCGCGTCCGTGACGATCCATTGCCGCAGAAGGATCGGCTCGCGGTCGAAGATCATCGTGATATCGCCTTGGGAGAGGCCCTCCGGATCGATGGCGGTGATCCGGTATTCGCGGTCATTGAAGGACACGGCGGCGATCACGCCCTCGGCGGCGAGATCCACATTCTTTTTGAGGAAGACGTTCAGCGGCGTCTCGGAGAGCGGAAAACGGTCGATGGAGCGGTCGTTCTCTTCGTCGAGCACCGCTGCCCAGAAGCCGTCCACCACCATCAAGGTGGGGTCCGGCGGGCTGTATTCGAAGCGCATGCGGCCGGGGCGACGGATGGCGAAGGTGCCTTCGCTGATCCGGCCGTTGGGCGCGATCTGAATGAAATCGCCCGTCATGGTGCTGAGCGTGCGGAGATAGGCGCTGAGCTTGTCGACGATCTGCGCCTCCACGGCGCCATCCGCGGCGCGCGCCGGGGCCGCTCCGCTCAATCCGACCAAAACCGCTGAGGCGGCGAGCGCCAGCCTGACGCTCCCGCTCAGTCCCGCAAAAATTCCAGTGGCCATTCGCCTGTTCATCCCGTCCGGCGCCCGTCATCTAACCGGTTCAACCCTATCGGAGCGGTTGGGGCGCGAGCCTGGCGGTTATGTGGCGCCGACGCGCCGGCGTCGAGATCCGCGTCTCGCATGGCCTGTTGGGTGGATCCCGTCAGGCCTCTGGCGAGATGAGCACTTCGCGTTTGCCCACATGGTTGGCGGCGCTGACCACGCCCTCGCTCTCCAGCCGATCCACGAGCCGCGCCGCGCGGTTGTAGCCGATGTTCAAGCGCCGCTGCAGGAAGCTCGTAGAGGCCTTTCCCTCGCTT
Source organism: Pseudomonadota bacterium (assembly GCA_039198535.1). Taxonomy (GTDB): domain Bacteria; phylum Pseudomonadota; class Alphaproteobacteria; order Rhodobacterales; family Rhodobacteraceae; genus JALEGB01. The sequence goes on along the minus strand of JBCCTM010000009.1, from coordinate 21,965 downwards.
TTCACGATATTGAGCGCTTTGTCATAGAGCGCCTGATCGCCGTCTTCTTCAGCGCCCGCCTGCGGCTCGGACGTGTCCTCCGTCGTCTCCGGGCGCGCGTCGAAATCAATCTGCTCTGAAGCAGGCCCCAGGCGTTTCAACGCGGTCGCCACCGCTTCGACCTCGGCGTCGGAGACGAACGGCCCATGAAGCCGCCGCAATTTGCCGGAGCCGGTGGTGAACAGCATGTCGCCTTTGCCAAGCAACTGCTCGGCGCCCGGCTCATTGATGATGGTTCGGCTGTCGATCTTCGAGGTCACCTGGAAGCTGATCCGGATCGGGAAATTCGCCTTGATCACGCCGGTGATCACGTCGACCGAGGGGCGCTGCGTCGCCATAACGAGATGGATGCCGGCGGCCCGCGCCATCTGCGCCAGGCGTTGGACGAGACGCTCAATCTCCTTCCCGGCGACCAGCATCAGATCCGCCATTTCGTCGATCACGACGACGATGCGGGGCATGGGGGCCGCCGGGGTGGATTTGGTCTCATACAGCGGCGCGCCGGTCTCCGGATCGAAGCCCACTTGGACCTCTTGGGTCAGGGTCGCTTCGCGGGCCCCTTGCGGCATCGCTTCGGCCACGCGAGCGTTGTAGCTCTCCAAACTCCGCACATTGAGCCGCGCCATGCGCTGATAGCGGCTCTCCATTTCCCGCACGACCCAGCGCAGCGCGGAGACCGCTTTATTCGGGTCGGTGACCACCGGCGCCATGAGATGCGGCGCGCCATTGTAGACCGACAACTCCAACATCTTCGGATCGATGAGGATCAGACGGACGTCTTCGGGCGCGAGGCGGTAGAGCAGCGACAGCAGCATCGTGTTGATCGCCACCGACTTGCCGGAGCCCGTTGTTCCGGCGATCAGCAGATGCGGCATGGTGGCGAGATCGGCGATCACCGGCTCTCCGGCGATGTCTTTGCCGAGCGCCAGCGGCAGCGTCCAATCGCCGTTCTGAAAGGCGTCCGACCCGATCAACTCGCTGAGAAGGACCGTCTCGCGGGCTTCGTTGGGCAGCTCGACGCCGATGAGGTTCTTGCCTGGGACAGGCGCGATGCGACAGGCGGCGGCGCCCATGGAGCGGCCAATGTCCTCGGCGAGGCCGATCACCCGGGACGCCTTGAGGCCGGGTGCGGGCTCAAGTTCGAACAGGCTGACGACGGGGCCTGGATTGACGTGGATGATGTCGCCGCGCACGCCGTAATCCTGCAGCACCTCCTGCAGGCGATCCGCCTTCAAGGCCAGCTCGCGTTCGCTGATTTTGAGACGGGTCGCTTCGCTCGGGTCGGTGAGGAGCGACAGCGCGGGACGATCCGCCTCGGCGGTGAGCGGCGGGTCGGTGTCGAGCGGCTCCGCGACGGCGACCGGCGCGGGAGCGGGGGGCGGCGGCGCCACTCGATCGACGTTCACAGTTTCCGCAACGCTGACCGGAATATCGAGCGGCTCGTCCTCGGAAGTCTGCTCGATCGTCGCCTCGCGATCCGACGCGTCTTCGTGGAGCATGGGGGCGGCGGCTTCCTCGCCCCGCTCTTCGTTGATCCGCTCTTCCGCCGGCGCATCCCTCACATCGACCGGTTGCGCCCTATCCGCCGCGGCCAGTTCCGCCGCGCGACGGCGATCGGAGAGCCCGTCTCCTGCGGCGGCCGCCTCCGCGGCCCAACCGGCCAAAGGCGGCGCAAGGGACGGCGCTCTCGGTGCGCGGGTCTCCGTTTGGTCGACGGTCGGCGTCGTCGAAGACGCCTGCCCCAGAGGCGGCTCGGCGTGTGGCTCGGGCGAGTGCGGTGAAATCGCGCGCGTCTGAGGCGCTTGAGGCGGCGGCGCTTTCGGCATCGGTGGGCGATGTCGAGCGCTGAAATCGGGCTCTTCAAGGCGGCGGATCGGCCCCATTTCCGCCCGAGCGCGTTCGGTATGCGCGCGCGCCGCCGCGACGCCAGCCGCAGCGGGTGCGAAGGGAACGGCGCCCAGGAGCGAGGCCAAGCCCTGGGCGCGGCGGGCGAGCCAACGCTTTAGGGATCCGCCAAGGCGCACCGCGTCGAGCCGACGCGATTTGAGCCAATGCAAGGCGTGACGCACGCTCCCGCCAACGGCGGTGAGTAAGAGCGGTGGGATCAATAAAGTCAGCAGCACGATGGCGGCGATATAGCGGATCTTTGGATCCTGGAGCGGCAGCACGGTGTTGAGGGAGGCGAACAGCGTGTCTCCGATGAGCCCGCCGAGCCCGCCGCCCGAAAGGGCGATCTCCGGCTCGCCCGAGGCCAGCGCCGCCACGCCGAGCATCGCCAAGGGCGCGCAGATGAGCCGGAGAAGAAGTCGATCGGCGGCGGCGCGGCGGTGAATGCGGACCGCCCAGATCAGCGCATATGCGGCCAGCAGATAGCCCGCCACCCCGACGCTCCGATGCAGAAGATCCCCCGCCCGCGCGCCGGTGTCGCCGAGCCAGTTCTGCGGCTCCCGCCAGGTTGCGCTGAAAAAGCCCGGGTCGCCCGGGTCGTAGCTCCACAGCGCCAAGGCCAGCGCCACGCCGAGGAACGCCAGCGCTCCGGCGGCCACGGCGCGGAGAAACGCGAGCACCCAAGCGCGCTCATAGGGGTTCAGGAGTGGACGCATGCGGGCTCCGTCGGGCTCAGCTTCCGCGTCGCCTCCGCGAGCGCGGCCACGGCGGGCTCCGATCGGATCGGCGTTAGGCGGCGGCGCGGCGTTCCAAGAACGCTCTCACCCGCGTCAGCCCCTCCTCGACGCGACCGTCATCGGCCTCCACCAAGGCCACCCGCAGATAGGCGGCTCCTGGATCATGGCCGTGGCCATCGCGTCGGGAGAGATATGCGCCGGGCAGCCCTTTGACGCCTTCCTCGCGCCAGAGCTCCATCGCGGCCGCTTCCCCATCGCCGACCCGCAGCCAAAGGAAGAACCCGGCCGCAGGCCTTTGGTATGCGGCGTCAGAGGTAAACAACGCGTCAGCAATTTCGAATTTCCGGTCATAGCGGGCGCGGTTCTCCGCCACATGCGCCTCATCCGACCAGGCGGCGGCGGCCGCGCGCATGGCGGGGATCGGCAGGGGCGCGCCCGCATAGGCCTTGAGCCGGCGCACGGCGTCGATCAGAGCGGGCCCGGCCATCTCGAAGCAGGAGCGGAGCCCCGCAAGGTTGGAGCCGGCGCACGGCGTCGATCAGTGCGGGCCCGCCCATCACGAAGCCGGAGCGGAGCCCCGCCAGGTTGGAGCGCTTGGAGAGGGAGTGGAAGGAGAGCACGCGCTCGAGCCCAGCGCCTGCGTCCCGCGCCTCCGCCAACACGCCGGTCGGCGCCGCTTCGCCCCGGTAGATCTCCGCGTAGCATTCATCCGCGAACACCAGGAAATCATGGCGCTCCGCCAATTCCAGCACGCGCCGCCAATAGGCGCTGTCCGCCACGGCGCCCTGGGGGTTGCTGGGCGAGCAGAGATAGAACGCGGCCGTGCGCCGCCAGAGATCCTCGGGCTGCTCAAGCGACGGCAGCCACCCGGTCGACCCCTCCGCGGAGAGGAACACCGGCTCAGCGCCGACGCCGAGCGCGGCGGCGGCGTAGCATTGGTAGAACGGGTTGGGCAGCAGCACCGCCGGGCGCTCGCCCGAGCCCGAGCCCGCGCCCGAGCCAGATCCAGAGGGCGCGCCGCGGCCGGGTAGGGTGGCGAGCGCGGCCATGAACAGGCCCTCCCGCGTGCCATTGAGCGGCATCAGGCCCGCCGCCTTGGTCAAGTGATCGACCCGCCAGCCATAGCGACGCGCCGCCCAGCCATAGACGGCCTCGCGCCAGTCCTCCGTGCCGATCGCCGGCGGATAGCGGCGGTATTCGTCGAAATGGGCGTCCAAAACTTCGCGGACAAAGGCCGGCGGCGCGTGCTTTGGCTCGCCGATCGAGAAATCGATCGGGTCTTTCCCCGGGGCCACGCCATCCAGCAGCGCCTGGAGCCGAGGGAAGGCGTATTCCGGCAAAGCGGCGAAGCGATCGGTCACCTGGAACGCGTCGGTCATCTCACATCCTTGGTCGGGTCATACCGGCGGCGCGACGTCACGCCCGCGCGACCGGGGCCAACGCCGCCTCGATCGCCGCGCCGAGGCGCAGCAGCCGCGCTTCTTGGAAGGGTCGGCCCACCAGCATCACCGAGACCGGGGCGCCATCGGCGTCAAGCCCAGCGGGGAGGGCGAGCGCGCAGAGGCCAAGCAGGTTGGCCAAACGGGTGTTGCGGAGCGCCAGCAGGTTCTCGCGCGCGGCCTCTTCCGGCGCCGTTTCAAACAGCGCGCGGGGCGGGGCGCGATTGGCGACCGTCGGCAGCAGGATGGCGTCCGCGCCGCCCATCCGTTCGATCACCGCCGCCCGGAGCGCCGGCAACGCCAACCGCGCGCGGTCGATCAGCGGTCCGTCGACGTCGCGCCCCGCCTCGACGCGCCCGCGCACGGGGTCGGATAGCGCGCCTGGCGCGGTTTCCAGCGCCGGACCCCATACAGCGTAAGCTTCGCTATTGACGATTGGCCCTTCCAACGTGACCAGCGCCAGCACGCGGGCGAATTCGGGGAAGGGCGTCTCATGGTAGGCGAGCCCGCCCCTCCGTAGGCTCTCCACCGCGCGGTCATACCCCGCGCGCCCCGCCGCCGTCATGCCGGCGAGAAGCGCTTCGCCGGGCGAGACGACGCGCCCTCGCGTCAAGGCTGTCCCGGCGAGGTCTGGGGCGCGCGCGCCGGTGAGGTCCGCCAACGCCAGCGCTGCGTCCTCCACCGTTCGGCAGATCGGGCCCGGCGTGTCGAAGCTCGGGCAGAGCGGGGTGACGCCGGCGCTGGGGACCAGGCCATGGGTGAGTTTAAGGCCCACAAGACCATTCCACGCCGCCGGAATGCGGACGGACCCGCCCGTATCCGTGCCCATGGCCAGCGCGCTGGCGCCCGCGTTGAGAGAGCCCGCTGCGCCGGAAGACGAACCGCCAGGCGCCGCCTCGGCGTCATACCGGTTGAGCGGCGTCGCGGTTTGCGGGTTCACGCCGAGGCCCGAGAACGCAATTTCGGAAAGGTGGGTTTTGCCGATGCACACCCAGCCGCGTCGCGCCGCCCGGGCGACCCGCGCCGCATCGGCTGAAGCGGGCGGCGGCGGGCGCTGTCGAGCGGCCCTACCCGTCTTAGCGGTCGACTTGGCGGTCGACTTGGCCGTCGACTTGGCCGTCGACTTGCGCGGCGTGTTCCCCGCCGCGATCTCGGCGCGGCGGCGCGCCAATTCGGGCGCGCCCGCCTCCGTGGGCAGGCCCGCGATGTCGTAGAGGTCTTTCCAGGAAACGGGGGCGCCATCCAACGGGCCGCGCCGGAGGCCCGTCTGCGCCCGCCGCCGCGCCGCCAGCGCCTCGCGCTTCGCGCGCTTCGCCGTCACCTGAGAGAAGGCCGCATTGGGGCCGCCGGCGTGCTGCTCCGCGGCCGCCAGCGCCGCTTCCGCAAGAGCCCGCGGGTCCAAGGCGCCGCGTTCGATGCGCCGGCCGATCTCCGCCGCGCTGAGACGCCGCAGCGCCTCATCGGGCTCAAGGAGAGCGCCGATGTCGTGAGCGCTGATGTCGCTGGACAAAGGAGAGGTTCCGATCACGTTTTGAGTGTGTTGGATGAAGCGCGGACGCTAGCGGCCTCACTCAGGCCAGGCAATGCGGCGCGCGGGCGAAAGCGATAGCGAGGCGAGTGGTGGACGGTCAGGGGAACGGCGGTGTGATCCCGAAGGTCGGCGCAGAGCGAGGCCAAGGCGACGGCGTGAGCCGGGCCGATGTGGTGGTGGTCGGCGGCGGCATGGTGGGCGCCGCTTTGGCGCTGGCGCTGGCGAAAGACGGGCTGCGCAGCATCGTCTGCGATCCGACCCCAATATCCAAAGCAATGGCCCCGGGCTTTGACGGCCGCGGCTACGCCATCTCCCGCGCGGCGCGGCGCTTCCTCACGCATTTGGGCGTTTGGGACGAGATCGAGCCCCATGCGCAACCGATCAACGACATCGTCGTGAGCGACGGCCGCATCGGTGAGCGCACGTCTTCCTGGTTCCTTCATTTCGACCACGCGGAGCTGGGGCCTGAAGGCTTCGGCCATATGGTGGAGGATCACCATTTGCGCCGCGCCCTGTTGGCCGCCGCGCAGACGGAGCCGCTGGTCACCTATTGGGACGCCGCCGCCATGGAGAGCTGGCGGCGGGACGCCTATGGCGCTGAAGTGACGCTCAGTGACGGGCGCGTGGCCCGTGGCGGAATGCTGGCGGCCTGCGACGGGCGCGGCTCGCGACTGCGCGACGAGGCGGGGATCGGCCGGATCTCGCTCGGCTATGGCCAGGTCGGGCTGGTTTGCGCCGTCTCCCATGAAAAACCCCATCGCGGCGTCGCGCACGAGTTGTTCCTGCCCGCCGGCCCCTTCGCGATCCTGCCGCTGCAGGGCGACCGCGCCACCCTGGTGTGGACCGAGCGGGCGGACATGGCCGACGCCTTGGCCGCCGTGGATGACGCCGCCTATGTCGCGGAGCTGCGGCGGCGGTTTGGGGACTTCCTCGGCGCGGTCCAACTGGAAGGACGCCGCTGGACCTACCCGCTCAGCTTGTCTCTCGCCCATGAGTTCATCGGGCCTCGCCTGGCGCTGGTGGGCGATGCGGGGCGTGGGATCCACCCGATCGCCGGGCAGGGGTTGAATTACGGCCTACGGGACGCGGCGGCGCTGGCGGAGACCTTGGGGGACGCCGCAGGACGGGGCGAAGATCTGGGCGAGGTGTCGGTGCTGCGCCGCTATGAGCGCTGGCGGCGGCCCGACAGCCTGGCGATCGCCGCGGCGACCCATGGCTTCAACGCGTTGTTCTCCAACGATGTGGCTCCGGTCCGCTGGCTTCGGCGCGCCGGGCTGCGCGCCTTCGGCGCGTCAGGCTCTCTCCGCCGCGCGGCCATGGGCTTCGCCGCCGGCACAGGGGCCGATTTGCCCGCCTCCATGAGGGGATGACCGACGAGGGGATGACCGACGCTCCGCGTCAGATCTCGTGATCTTTCAACTCGCGCCCCTCGTTCTCCAGGAGCACAGGCACGCCCTCGCGGATCGGAAACGCCAGCCGCGCCTTTGGCGACACCAGCTCCTGCGCCGCTCGATTGTAGCGGAGCGGGCCATGCGTGAGCGGGCACACCAGGCTTTCAAGGAATTTCCGGTCAATCTCTGGAGTTGAAGCGTTGGTCGCGTCGCCTGTCGTCGCCCGACCCGGTTGCGCCGTGTGGTCCGTCATGCGCCGATGCTCCTTCGGATCACTGTAGATCGCCGCCGCCGGCGGGGTCCGCCACAACGAAACGCATCATGGCCTGCAGGTCTTTCTCCCGCTGCGCCAAGCTCTCCGCTTCAAGCAGCGCTTGTTTCTCTTGAGGCGAGAAAGGGCAGAGCATGGCGATTGCGTTGATCAGCGTCTCGTAATCCGCCTTCGACAGCGCATCCCAATCGGCGGAGAGCGAGGCCGCCGTGAAATACTGCTTGAGAAGCTCCAGGAACGCTTCCCGATCTTCGTCGGACGTCTCGTCTGGCTCCTCGCCCAAGTCGTCGGCGAAGCGCGGCCAATTGGGCGCCACGCGACGGAACGGGGTGAAGCCCTCAATCTCCTCCTGTACGGCGAAGCGCTGCACGCCGGTGAGCGAGATCAGATAGCGCCCGTCATCGGTCTCCGACAGGCTGGTGATGCGGCCGGCGCAGCCCACCTCGTAGAGCGGTGGGTCGGTCTCGTCGTCGCGCTTTGGGCGCCGGGGCTGGATCATGCCGATCAGCCGATGCTCGGTGCGCAGCGCATCATCGATCATCGCCAGGTAGCGCGGCTCAAAAATGTTGAGCGGCAGCCGCGCCCTCGGCAGCAGCAGCGCACCCTCCAGCGGAAAGACGGCCAGCGCCTCCGGCAAGTCGTTGGCGGTGAAATGGCGTGTCTTGGCGGTCATTCGACGGCTCTCCCGGCGGGCAAGTCGGCGTGCGTCTCGTCGCCGAGGCCTCTCACGCGAAAATCATCGACGACAGCCGACGCCGGCCGGACAGGGTCAGCGGGTCGGTCGGCCCAAAAGCTTCGAACAGCTTCATCAATTGCGTCTTGGCCGCCTCTTCATTCCAGTTGCGGTCGCGCCGGAACAGCTCGAGCAGTTCGTCCACCGCCGCCTCGCGTTCCCCGGCCGCCACCATCGCCAACGCCAAGTCATACCGCGCCTGGTGGTTGTTGGGATCGGCGTCCAAGGCGGCCCGATGGGTCGCTAGGCCGCGCGCCGCCCCGGCGGATTGTTCGCCGAGTTCAATGGCGGCCCGCGCCGCGGCGATGGTCGGATCGTCGGCTTTGTCGTCTGGAACCATGGAGAGCGCTTGCCGCGCGCGGTCGAAATCTCCGCTCGCCGCATAGACCCGCGCCAACCCGGCGATCGCGCGAAGCTGCATCGGATCCTTCTGCAGCACCGCGGCGAAGGTTTGGGCGGCTTGGGCGAGATCTTGCTCGGCCAGCGCTTGCTCAGCGGCGTCCAGCGCCGCGTCCACCGCTTGCTCCATGGCGTCCGGGCCGCCGGCCTTGGACACCTGATCGACAAAGCGCTTGATGTCGGACGGCGGCAACGCGCCCATGAAACCATCAACCGGCTGACCGTTCACAAAGGCGAACACCGCGGGAATGCTCTGCACCTGGAGCTGACCGGCGATCATGGGGTTCTTGTCGGTGTCGACTTTAGCCAGGGTCACCTTGCCACCCGCCTCGCGCACCGCTTGCTCAAGGGCCGGGGTCAGCTGCTTACATGGGCCGCACCACGGAGCCCAAAAGTCGACGATGACGGGTCGCTCGCGGGAGGCTTCAATCACGTCTGCGACGAAAGACTGATCCGTCACATCCTTGATCAGGCCGTCGTCACCGGGCGGCCCGCCCATGGGGCCGCCGCCGTCGCTCCCCTGTCCGCCGTCGCCCTTCTTGCCGAGACCGAACATGCCTCGCTCCTCCTCAGACGCGCTGGCTCCTCGAACCAACGGCAGTATTCCACGCACTCGCGCGACCGCGAGGCGGCGCCGCGGTGGTCGACCGCGCTATCGCCGATCTTGGATGTAGGGCGCTTTCCCTCACGCGCGCAAGAATCGCCGCAGCTTGGGGCGGTTTTCGCCCCAGCCGGCCCGTTGGGGTCAAGCTAGGCTGAGCCCTTCTCCGCCTCACGGCGCGCGGCTTGCGCCTCCAGGACGTCGAAATCGAGGATCAAGGGCGCGCAGTCGGCATGGCGGAGCGCTCTGAGCAGATCCTTTGCCGCGAGGGTGATCGTCGCCTCGTTATGCAGCGGATGACAATTCACCTGCGCGGCCTCCAGCAGGGCCCCGTCCATGGCCAGGTGGACGGGCTTCTCGTCGGAGGCGGGGGGCCGCGCGCCGATCATGGCCAGCGGCGTCACCGCGCCCGGCGCCACGCCAAGCCGCGCCAAGAGCAGCTCGGGTTTGCCAAAGCTCATCTTCCGCGCGCCAAGCGTTTTCTCCAGGTCGCGGATATGCACGCGACGATCTTCAAGACAGGTGACCAGCCAGAGCTCGCCCTTGGCCCCTTTCAAAAACATGTTCTTCACATGGGCGCCCGGCAGTTCGCCCCGCAGCCGCTGGCTCTCCGCCACGGTGTGGAGCGGCGGGTGGCGATGGATCGCCCAGGCGACGCCGAGCCCATCGAGAAAGGCCAGAAGGCGCTCTTCATCCCAGGCGAGTGCGGGCCCCGCCTCGTTCCCCGTCTCTGACATCATCGCATCCCATTGATTGTACGCCGTCCCATTGGCGACGGATGGCGCGACGCGCTCCGGGGTCGACGCGGCCAAATTCCCAAATGCCGCTTGAAGAGCGCGGATCGAACCCCTATTCACAGCGTCCGGCGAGATTTTGTCGCCGTCTGGATGCGGGCGTAGCTCAGGGGTAGAGCATTACCTTGCCAAGGTAAGGGTCGTGAGTTCGAATCTCATCGCCCGCTCCAACTTTACTCTGTCATTAACGGTATCGAGCCCAAGCAGGGCTCGAGGCGGAGTTCTGGCGCACGAAGCTGGCGCGGAAACGTGAAGCGCGATCCGGGGCCTTTCGCTGTAGACCTCTTCCGGACACCCCACCGCCCCCCATGCCCCTTGGGCTTTCGCCCTCGCCCTCGGGCCGGGGCGGCTCGACCAGGAGATTTGTCATGTCGCTGCAATCAAAGCTCGACGCCTTCAAAGCGCAGTTCGTCAAAAAAGCGCCTGCCCAGGCCCTCGATATCATGGCGCGCAGCACGCTGACTTTGCGCGAAAGCGGTGTTCTCGCCTCGGCTATTCAGGTCGGACAGAAGGTGGAGGACGTCACACTCTCAAATCAGGATCAAAAGCCGATCTCGCTGTCAGAGGTGACCGCCGATGGGCCTGTGATCTTGAGTTTCTTCAGGGGGATCTGGTGCCCCTACTGCAACATTGAGCTCGAAGCGCTCAACAGCGCGCTCCCCGAGGTGGCCGCTCAGAACGCGAAGCTCGTGGCGATATCGCCTCAAACGCCCCAGCATTCAGCGAAGCTTAAGGCCGACAAGAAACTCGCCTTCGACATCTTATACGACGAGGCGAACCGGTTCGCAGAGCGTCTCGGCGTGGCCTTCACCCTCCCGGAGGAGCTGGCGGCGATTTATAAGCAATTCGGCATCAACCTGCCGTCTTACAATGGCGACGAGAGCTGGCGTTTGCCGATGCCGACGCGTCTGATTGTGGATGAGACGCTCACGGTCCGCTACGCCGCGATCGATCCGGATTACACGGTGCGTCCGGACCCATCTGAGACCATCGCGAGCCTGAGATCATTGAGGCAAACGGCCTAACTCCCCAGGCCGCCGCGTCGTCCAGAAAGGACGCGGCGGCCCCTCCAAAGCGCGGCCCCTTACTTTTCGTCCAACGCGGGCGTGCCCGCGCGGACCATCATGGCGCGCACCATGGTGGACCCGGCGAGGCGGTGCTTGGCGATGGCTTGGTATTCAGGCGATTGCGCCCAAGCGCTGGCCGCCTCCGCCGAAGGAAACGACATCAGAACGGAGCGGGTTGAGCCCCAGGCCTCGCCTTCGAGGACCGTCGGCGCTTCGTCCACGCTCAAAAGCGACCCCTCATACTTCTCGAACACCTCCATGAAGCCGTCATCGTAACGGTCATACTCGGACCGGTCGTGGATCTTCACCTCGGCGATAATGTAGACAGTCACGTCGCGCGTTCCTTCCGCTCAGATGGTGCGATCGGCGTCGGCCCAATAGGGCGCGCGGATCTCATGTTTGCGGAGTTTGCCCGTGGGCGTCCTCGGCAGGTCGGTGACAAAATCGATGCTGCGCGGGCACTTCACCGTGGAGATCGCCTCGCGACAGTAACCGATCAGCGCGGCCTCCAGATCCGGCGAGGCCTTGCTCGGATCCACCAGCTGAACGATGGCCTTCACCTCTTCGCCGAACTCCTCATGGGGCACGCCGATCACCGCCACATCGAGCACGTCCGGATGCGCGACGAGGCGGTTCTCCGTCTCTTCCGGGTAGATGTTCACCCCGCCGGAGATGATCATGTGGGACTTCCGACCTGTTAGAAACAGGTACCCCTCCTCGTTCAAATAGCCTGTATCGCCAACGGCTTGGTAGCCTTGCTTCGAGGTGCTCTCGGCCGTCTTCTCGGGCTCGCCGTGATATTCGAAGCTGACATCCGTTTTCACATGGATGGTGCCGATCTCATTGGGCGGCAGCGGATTATCGTCATCATCGAGGATGTAGACATTGCCGCGGACGGCGCGGCCCACGGATCCCCGCTGCGCGAGCGATTCAGGCGCGGTGATGAAGGTGATCACGCCCGTCTCCGACGCGCCCCAGTATTCGACGATCGCGTCGCCCCACCATTTGATCATCGCCTCCTTGGTGTCGGGCGAGCAGGGGGCCGCCGCGTGCACCGCCCATTTGAGGCTGGAGACGTCATAGCTCTTGCGCACCGCCTCGGGCAGCTTCAGCAGCCGCACGAACATGGTCGGCACCCATTGGGAGGTCGTCGCCTTGTGCTCCTGGATCAGCTGCAAGGCTGTCTCGGGGTCGAACTGCTCCATAATGATGACAGTCGCCCCTTCCACCAGCGCCGTGATGCAACCGGCGCCGGGCGCGGAGTGGTAGAGCGGCGCGGGCGAGAGATACCGCGCTTTCGGATTGAGCTGCAGCGCCATGGCGATGGCCGCGAGCTGTGGATCCGACTCCAACACATTCCGCTCCGCCCCGTGGTAGCCGATCCCCTTCGGTCGGCCGGTGGTGCCGGACGAATAGAACATGAAGTTTCCGGCGACGCCGTAGGGCATGGGCGCGTCCGATAGGGCGTCCAGCGCGGGCTCGATCCGGTCATACCCCGGAATGTCGCCGCCGATGGAGCGGTAATGCGCGACGTTCGGCGTCTTCGGGCGCACCGCCTCAGCGATGCCGGCGTATTTGGCGGAGGCGAGCAAAAATTTCGCCTCGCAATTGTTCACGATGTATTCGATCTCATCGCTCTGCAGGAACACGCTGATCGGCGTCAGGAGAAGACCGCTGTCCATGGCGGCCATGGTGAAAATCAGGAAGTCCGGCGCGTTCTCCATCAGGATCGCGACGTGATCCCCAGGCTGCAATCCCGAGGCTTCGAGATGGCGGCGATACTGGTTCACCCGACGGGTGAAGGCCCCGTAGCTGACGGTTTCACCGCGGCCCATGATGATGGCTGGCTTGTCCGGCTGTTCGCCGGCTGTGACGCTATGATGGATCATTATGCTTCCTCCCGAGAGACCCATGTGACGGGCGGGCGGGCCTGCTTGGGCCCGCCGTTTTTTTGGGAGACGCTAACGCTTCCGGCGGGGACCGCAAGCGGCGCCGTCGGCAGGCGATGGCGAACCGTCTTCGTCTAACCGTCCTCGTGCAGCAGCGCTTTCAGGTCGTAGAGAGCTTCAAGCGCGTCCCGGGGCGTCATCGCGTCCGGGTCGAGGCCCGCCAGCCTTTCCAGGGCGGGCGCGCCCGCCGCGGCCTCATCTGGAGCGCCGTCTGGCCTGTCCGACCGCGCCGCCTGGGCGAACAACGGCAAATCCTCCACCAGGCGCGCCGCGCGCGCCGCCGGACCGTCCTCGCCGCTTTCCAACTGCTCCAGCAGAGTTTGGGCCCGCTCGGTCACCGCGCGCGGCATGCCGGCGAGCTTGGCCACCTGCACCCCATAGGAGCGGTCCGCCGCGCCGGGCTGGATCTCGCGGAGAAAGATGACGTCTCCCTTCCACTCCCGCACCGCCACAGTGACATTGCGGAGCGTGGGGCGGGCGGCGGCGAGCGCGGTCAGCTCGTGATAGTGGGTGGCGAACAAACCGCGGCAGGCGTTCACGTCAGCCAGATGCTCAAGCGTCGCCCACGCGATGGAAAGCCCATCATAGGTGGCGGTGCCCCGGCCGATCTCGTCGAGGATCACCAAAGAGCGCGGCCCCGACTGATTGAGGATCGCGGCGGTCTCCACCATCTCCACCATGAACGTCGAGCGGCCGCGCGCCAGATCGTCCGCCGCCCCCACCCGGCTGAACAGCTGGTCGACCACGCCGAGATGCGCCGCCCGCGCCGGCACAAACGATCCCATCTGCGCCAGCACCGCGATCAGCGCGTTTTGCCGGAGGTAAGTGGACTTTCCCGCCATATTCGGACCGGTGACGAGCCAGATGGGTTGGCTTGGCTCCTCATCCGCCGCGGTCGGATCAGCGCTCAGATCGCAGGAGTTCGGCACGAAGGGCGGGCCGCCCTCCCGCCTGAGCGCCGCCTCCACCACGGGATGGCGGCCCTCATCGACACGGAACGCGCGGCCGCCATCGATGCGCGGTCGGGCCCAACGCTCGGCCTCGGCCAACTCCGCATGGCTGGCGAACACGTCGATCTGCGCCAGCGCCGCCGCCGCCGCCGACACGGGGCCATGGGCGGCGAGGGCTTGCTCGGCCAGCGCGTCGAAGATCTCCCGTTGCAACGCCAGCGCATGATCGCCAGCGCGCGTGATCTTCGCCTCCAACTCCGTCAGCTCCAGCGTCGTGAAGCGCACGGCGTTGGCGGTGGTCTGGCGGTGGCGGAAGGTCTGGTCCAGCGGCGCGCTCATCATGCGTTGGGCGTGGGTGGCGGGCGTCTCGATAAAATAGCCGAGCACATTGTTATGCTTGACCTTCAACGCCGCCACGCCGGCTTCATCTTGGTAGCGGCTCTGCAGGCCGGCGATCACCTCGCGGGCGCGATCCCGGAGAGAGCGCGCCTCGTCCAACGCGTCGGCGTATCCCGGTCGAAACGCGTCGCCATCGGTCAGGCGCAGCGGCGGCTCATCGGTGAGCGCCGCGCCGAGCGTGGAGCGGAGTTCCGCCAACGCGTCGGGCCCCTGCGCCGCGTCCGCAGCGGCGGAGATCAACGCCGGAGCCGGCCCGTCCAACGGCGTCGCCTCGGCCAGGATCGCCCCGCCCTCGCCGATATCCGCCGCGATCCATCCGGCGATCTCCTGCGCGGCGGCGAGCCCGTCCCGAAGATTGGCGAGGTCACGCGGCCCGCCGCGGCCGAGGCCAAGGCGAGAGAGCGCCCGCTCAAGATCGGGCGCGGAACGCAGGCGGGCGCGCGTCGTCTCCCGCAGCCCGCCCCGGGCGCTGAACCAGGTGACCGCGTCAAGCCGAGCCTCGATCGCGGTCGGATCGGTGAGCGGCGCGGAGAGCTGCGCCTCCAACAGGCGCGCGCCCCCGGCCGTGGCGGTGCGATCGATGGTCGCCAGCAGCGAGCCGGCCCGAGCCCCGTCCGGTCCGCGGACCAATTCAAGATTGCGCCGGGTCGCCCCATCAACGCGAAGCGTGTCCTCGGCCGCTTCCCGACGCGGCGGGTTGAGCCGGGGCAGGCGACCCCGCTGCGTGAGCTCAAGATAATCGATCAAGGCGCCGAGCGCGCCGGCCTCCGCCGGGTCGAAGGCGCCGAAAGCGTCGAGATCGGCGACGCCGAACAGTTCCGCCGTGCGCGCCGCGCCGCGCTTGGGGCGAAAGCTCGAAGGCGCAAGTTCCGACACGGCGGCCCCATGGGCGCGCGCCGCCGCGGCGATCTCCGCGTCTTCCGGCGCGGCCAGCACCGCCTCCGCCGGGCGCAGCCTGGCCAAGGTCGGCTCCAACGCGGCGGCGGGGCAAAACTGCGTCGCCAGCGCCCCCGTCGACATATCGGCCCAGGCGAGCCCCAAGTCGCGGCCGCGCCGGGCGATGGCGCAGAGGAAATTGTGCCGATCCCGCTCCAGCAACGCGTCTTCGCTCAACGTGCCGGGGGTGACCAAGCGCACCACGCCACGCTCCACCACCGCTTTGGAGCCGCGCTTCTTCGCCTCCGCCGGGTCCTCCAACTGCTCCGCCACAGCCACCCGGAAGCCTTTGCGGATCAACTCATGGAGGTAACGCTCCGCATTGTGGATCGGCACGCCGCACATGGGGATGTCCTCATCGCCATGCTTGCCCCGCTTGGTGAGCGCGATGCCCAGCGCCTCCGCCGCCAAGGCGGCGTCCTCAAAGAATAGCTCGTAGAAATCCCCCATCCGAAAAAACAACAGGTGGTCAGGGTGTTGCGCTTGGAGATCGAGGAATTGCGCCATCACCGGAGTGGCCCCTTCACGGGGGCGAATGGGGCGGCGGATCGGGGCGTCAGGCCCGTCCGCGGCGTCCCGAGGAGGCGCGGCATCGTTCATCCTCCGGTCCTACGCAAGCGCGCCTGCGGGGAAAAGGCCAGACCGCCTCTCTTCGTCGCGCGGAGGGACACGGCCATGCGTCGGAACCGCGCATGGGGCAGGACCCTGGAGGGCGCTACACGGAAGGACGGGTGCGGATTGAAAACCGACAACGCGAACAAGAGGGTGTGATGGCGAACGACATGGCCGGGCGGCGCAATGCGGGCCTCAATGAGGACGCGCTGGCCTATCACCAATCGGGCCGGCCCGGCAAACTCGAGATCTCCGCCACCAAACCCATGGCCACGCAGCGCGACCTCTCCCTCGCCTACAGCCCTGGCGTCGCGGCGCCCGTGCTCGCCATCGCGGAAGATCCGGACACCGCTTACGACTACACCACCCGTGGCAACATGGTGGCCGTCATCACCAACGGGACGGCGATCCTCGGCCTCGGCAACCGCGGCGCCCTGGCGGCCAAGCCGGTGATGGAGGGCAAAGCGGTCCTCTTCAAGCGCTTCGCCGATGTGGACGCCTTCGATCTCGAGGTCGACACGGAAGACGCCGACCGGTTCATCGACGCGGTTCGCCTGATCGGTTCCGGCTTCGGCGGCGTCAATCTGGAGGATATCAAGGCCCCGGAGTGCTTCGTGATCGAGGAGAAGCTCCAGGAGGCCATGGACATCCCGGTGTTCCATGACGATCAGCATGGCACGGCGATCATCTGCGCGGCCGGCCTGATCAACGCGCTTCACCTGACCGAGCGCCGTATCGAAGATGTGAAGATTGTGCTGAACGGCGCGGGCGCGGCGGGCATCGCCTGCTTGGAGCTGATCAAAGCCATGGGCGCCCGCCCCGAGAACTGTTTGGCCTGTGACACCAAGGGCGTGATCTATCGGGGCCGAACCGAAGGGATGAACCAGTGGAAGTCCGCCCATGCCACGGAGACAGACCGGCGCAGCCTCGCCGACGCCATGGTGGACGCCGACGTGTTCCTGGGCGTCTCGGCCAAGGGCGCGCTGACGCCGGACATGGTGCGCAGCATGGCGTCCAGGCCCATCATCTTCGCCATGGCCAACCCCGATCCTGAAATCACGCCCGAGGAGGCCGCAGCGGTGCGCGGCGACGCGATCATCGCCACCGGCCGATCGGACTATCCCAATCAAGTCAATAACGTGCTCGGGTTTCCCTACATCTTTCGGGGCGCTCTCGACGCGAGAGCGTCAAAGATCAACGCGGCGATGAAGGTGGCGGCGGCCGAGGCGCTGGCCGCGTTGGCGCGGGAGGATGTCCCCGAAGAAGTGGCGGCCGCCTATGGGGCGCGGCTCACCTACGGCCCCAATTACATCATCCCCGCGCCCTTTGATCCGCGCCTGATCCATAAGGTGCCGGTCGCCGTGGCCCGGGCCGCGGTGGAAAGCGGCGTGGCGCGGCAGCCGATCATCGATTTCGACGCCTATGAGCAAGATCTGAAAAGCCGGTTCGACCCGAGCGCCAGCATGCTGCACCTGCTTCAGGAGCGTCTCCGCGCAGAACCCAAGCGGGTCGTGTTCGCCGAAGGCGAGGATGAGCGCGTGGCGCGCGGCGCGCTCAGCTTTCAGCGCCAAGGGCTGGGCCAAGCGATTTTGGTCGGCGACAAGCTGACGGTCGCCGAACGGCTGCGCACCGCCGGTTGGACCGAGGCGGAGGACGGCGCTGTGCTCATCGTCGATCCACAAACGTTGCCCAACGCCGACGCCCATGCTCGCGCGCTTTATGAACGGTTGCAGCGGCGTGGCTTCACGGCGGCCGAGTGCGACCGTCTGATCCGTCAGAACCGGGTGGTCCTGTCGGCGAGCTTGCTCGCCCGCGGCGAGGCGGACGCCATGGTGACAGGGGCGACCCGAAAGTCGGCTTTGGTCTATAACGACATCAGCCGCGTGATCGGGCCGCGTCGGGGCGACAGCATCCATGGCGTCTCCGCGGTGATTTCCCGCGGCCGAACCGTGTTGGTCGCGGACACCATGATTGAGGACTCGCCCTCCGCCGCGCGCTTGGCCGACATCGCCCGATCCGCGGCGCGGGTGGCCCGGCGTCTCGGTTTAGAGCCCCGCGTGGCCATGCTCTCCTTCGCGACGTTCGGGTACCCAATCTCCGACAAAGCGGAGCGGGCGCGGGAGGCGGTGGGCATCTTGTTGGATGAGGGCGTCGATTTCGAGGTCGATGGGGAGATGGCCGCGGATGTGGCGCTCGACCCCGTATATATGGGCCAGTATCCGTTCTGCCGCCTCAGCGGCCCGGCCAATGTGCTGGTGACGCCGGCGCGGGATAGCGCGTCGATCGCGACCAAAATGTTGAAAGAGCTGGCCGGCGCGACGCTGATCGGCCCGATCTTGGTGGGCTTCGAGCATCCGGTGCAAATCTGCTCCATGAACGCCACGGCGGCGGACATCGTGACAATGGCCACCCTCGCCGGCGTTCGGGTCGGCTAGGGCGGCGGGCCCAGGGCCGCTGGGCCAGTGTGGAGAGATCGGCCCAGGGGACACGGGCCTGCGCTCTCCATCAGGGGGCGCGATCAAGGGGCGCTTTGGAAGCCGTATGACGGGCCGAGCAGTTGCAGAGTCTCCTCCAAACGCCGTTGTTCAGACGCGTCCAATACGCCGTCCGCGTTCCGATCGGCTTGCAGATAGGCCTGCGCCAAGACGAGATCGCTCGGGGCGGCTTTCGAAGCGACAGCTGTGCTTGGGAGCGCTGCGGCGAGGAGAAGCGCGCTGGCGCGGGCGAGGTTGGCCGGTGACGCTCGGGTCATGATCCCCTCCGTAAACTCTGTTCGAGGCGGGGGCTGAGCGCCCCCGCCAGCGGATGCCGATCAGATCGATCAGTCGTTGCCGCCCTGGAGCTCCCGGAGATACAGGATCTTCTCCGCGCGCTTTTGCTCCGCCGCGTTCAGGACGCCGTCATTATTCACATCGGCGCGAACGAACACGGAGCCTGGAACCGAGCCGAAAGCAGGGGCGGCGACGGCGCCGGTGGCGGAGACCATCAGGGCGGCCAAAGCGATAGCAAAGTTTCTCATGTCGATTTTCCTTCTCAAGTCAGTGTGGGGTGGAGCGAAACGCGCCGGGGTTTAGTCGCGGGCCTCGCGCAGGCGGATGATCTTCTCGGCGCGGCGCTGCTCCGCCGCATTCAACACGCCGTCGTTGTTGAGGTCGGCGCGGACGAACACGGAGCCCGGCACGGAGCTGAAGCCCGTGCCCGCGACGGCGCCGGTGGCGGAGACCATCAGGGCGGCGAGGGCGATGGCGAAGTTCTTCATGGTCTGTCTCCTAACTATCGGTTGCTTCTTTACTTTCCGGGTTCGTCCGGCGGTGTTGGCTGGCGTTCCCTGTCTGCGGTGAGAGGCATATGGGAGCTGGGATAGGCTTGGCGAGAGGGCCTCGCGACCAGGTGAAAGTCGGATCACAGCGCATCGCGACAGGCGCGAGCCGCGCGTGAGAATCGCTTAAGAGATCGAGAGGGAACGTGAGCGAAGCGGGGCGCGGCGCCGAGCGGCTTCCAACGCGCAAACCGATTTCAAACAGGACTTTAGAGGGGAAAATGGGCGGCGCTCGTGATCACGGGCCGCGTGATCGGTCAGCTGGGCATACCGACGCGTCGGTAGGAGGCGGCCTCGGCCACATGGGCCCGTTCGACCGCGTCCGCGCCCTCGAGGTCTGCGATGGTGCGCGCCACACGGAGCGTGCGCCGATATCCGCGCGCGGTCAGGCCCAGCTTCTCCGCGATGTCGACCAGCGCGCCGAGCGCTTCAGGCGAGGCGGCGGCGGCGGCGTCGAGGAGCGGGCCATCCGCCTCGGCGTTGGTCCGTGGCGTCGCCCTCAGCTGTCCCTCTTGGGTCTGGGCGAGCGCCTCAAACCGCGCGGTTTGCAGCCGACGCGCGGCCGCCACGCGATCTGCGATCTCGGCGCTGCCCTCTTTCGCGGGCGGGGCCGAGAGGTCGCGCACGCTGACCGCCGGCATTTCAATCTGCAGATCGATGCGGTCGAGAAGAGGGCCGGAGATCCGGCTCTGATACTCTGCGGCGCATTTCGGCGACCGGGGACAAGGCGCGCCGGGCTCTCCGCCATGGCCGCAGCGGCAGGGGTTCATCGCCGCGATCAACTGCATGCGGGCGGGGTAGCGCGCATGGGCGTTGACCCGTGAGACAATGGCCTCGCCCGTCTCCAGAGGTTGTCGCAGCGCCTCAAGCACCGGCCGCGCAAACTCGGGCAGCTCGTCGAGGAACAGAACGCCGCGATGGGCCAGGCTGACCTCGCCGGGCTTCGCCACGCGGCCTCCGCCCACCATGGCGGCCATGGATGCGGAGTGATGCGGGTCGCGATAGGGGCGCTGCCGCGAAATCTTGCCTTCCTCGATGAGCCCGGCGACCGAATGGATCATGCTGACCTCCAACGCCTCAGCCGCGCTGAGGGGCGGCAAAACGCCAGGGAGGCGCGCCGCCAGCATGCTCTTGCCCGCGCCCGGCGGGCCGATCATCAGGAGATTATGTCCGCCGGCCGCCGCGATCTCCATGGCGCGTTTGGCGGTTTCTTGGCCACGCACATCCCGGAAGTCGCGGCCATCGGCCCAGGCGCTCGCCTCCGCCGGGCTGGGAGCCGCCAACACCTGGCGACCGTTCATGTGATTGACCAGCGCAAGGAGCGTCGGGGCCGCGACAATCTCCGCCGCGCCCACCAACGCCGCCTCCGCGCCATTGCCGCTGGCGCAAATGAAGCCGCGCTCCTGGCTCGCGGCCGCCACCGCCCCGGGCAGCGCCCCGCTCACCGGGGTCAGTGTTCCGTCGAGCGAGAGCTCTCCCATGGCGACCCGGCGCGACGCTTCGTCCGGCGGGATCGCCTCCATGGCCGCCAATAGGGCGAGCGCGATGGGCAGATCATAATGGCTGCCTTCTTTAGGCAGGTCCGCCGGCGACAGGTTCACGGCGATGCGTTTGGCGGGCATCGCCAAGCCCATGGCGTTTAAGGCCGCGCGGACGCGTTCCTTCGATTCCGCCACCGCCTTATCGGCGAGGCCCACAATGGCGAAGGCGGGAAGCCCGGGCGAGAGCTGGCACTGGACATCGACGGGCCTGGCGTCGAGCCCGGTGAACGCGACCGTATGGGCGTGGCTCGTCACGGCGCGTCCGCAGGCGCAGCGACCTCCCTGGGCGGCGGAACTTTGGCCGTCGTCGCGCCGAGCGTTCGGTTGATGAAGTCAGCCGCATCCTCGAGGGCGGCCATCCCCTCCTTCAGGATCGGCGCAAACAGCTGCACGACATGCGGCGCTTCGAAAAGCACCTGCAGCCTGACGTCGCCGCCGGCGGCCCGCAGCTTCTCCGCCATGCGCGCGCTGTCGTCGAAAAGGACTTCCGTGGAGCCCACCTGCAGCAGCACGGGCGGCGGATTGATAAAGCTTGCGTACTGGGCTGAGGCGCGCGGGTCCTCAGCGGATGCGTCGACCAAATACTGTCGCGCCGCGTCTCGCACCCAGTCCAGGGCGAGCATCACGTCCGCCTCGGCGAATTGGGCGACGCTTCCGCCGGTCAACGCCAAGTCGGTCCAGGGTGAGAAGCCGACGGTCCCGGCCGGCGGCGTCCCGTCAGCGCAGAGCGCCGCGGTGAGCGCCAGCGCGAGGCCCCCGCCCGCGCTGTCGCCGGCGAGGACAATCCGGTCGGCCGGCACGCCGGCGTCTCGCACCGCATTCCACGCGGCGCGGGCGTCGTCGAAGGCGGCGGGGAACGGGTTTTCAGGGGCGAGGCGATAGTCGACCGCGGCGACCGCCGCGGCCAGGCGCCCCGCTAAAGCCGAGAGCAACGGCCGATGCGTGTCGGGCGAACCGAACACATAGCCGCCGCCATGGAAATAGAGGACGACGCCGCGCTCGGCGTTGGCGAAGGCCCCGTCTCGACCCTTTACGTCGACCCACGCCAGGCTGGGCCGTTTTGGAGAGGTCGGATCTCCCGCATCCGGCGCCGCGCCCGCCAGCTCCTCCGTTCGAAAAGCGATCGGCGGCCGCGAGGGCATCAGCGCGCCGGTCCGCTCCATCTCTTTGCGCAGATCGGCCATGGGGGGCAGTTTCGCCAGCCGGGATTTCGCCATCCGTCGACTGGTGAAATCCCGGCTGGCGAAACTGCCCCCCATTGCCGATCTGCGAAAAGAGATGGAGCGGACCGGCGCGCTGATGCCCTCGCGGCCGCCGATCGCTTTTCGAACGGAAGAGCTCGCGGGCGCGGCGCCGGATGCGGAGATCCG
>JBCCTM010000008.1:0-25880 GCA_039198535.1 Pseudomonadota bacterium | reverse complement strand
GGCCACGCACACCGGCGCGGAGCCCGGCATGCGGGACCATTTCAGCGCCACCGCGTAGTGCGTCGGGTTCACCACCACCACATCCGCGTTCGGCACTTCCTCAAGCATCCGGTTCATGGCGATCTCCCGGCCTTTTTGGCGCCGGGTCATCTTCATGGTGGGATCGCCCTCGGTCTCCCGCGCCTCTTCCTTCATTTCTTGGAACGACATGCGCAGCTTGCGGCGGTGGTCGTATTGCTGCCACTGCACGTCAATGGCGGCGATCACCCCGGCGATCACGGTGGTGGCCGCCAGCAGCACCATGGTCTCATGCAGCAGAAGCTCCGGCAGCGCTTTGGGGTCGAGCAGCACCATGGCGGCCACGCCGTCATGCATGCTGAAGAACACCGCCCCGAGGATCGCGCTGATGGCGATGAGTTTCACCACCGATTTCGCGAACTCGACCAGCCCCGTCGGCCCAAACTTCTGGCCCGCCTGGGTGATGGGATCGATGCGAGAGAGCTTGGGCTCGATCTTGCTCGGCGCGAACACGATGGCGCGTTGGGCGAACAGCACCACCAATGTCGCGATCATGGGCAGCACGAAGATCGGCGCGATGGCGAGCATCGCCGCGCCGAACAGCTCCATGGCCAGCGCCGGGCCGCCTGGCCCCAGCAGGCGCCCCGCCATGGTTTCTGGCGCGCGGATCAGGATCGAGAGCGGCTCCGAGAAGCCAAGCGCCATGTTTCCCGCGGAAATCGATAACGCCACCAACAGCGCCAGATACTGCGCCACCGCCGCCAGATCCCTCGATTGGGGAACGTCGCCATCCTGACGCGCCTGTTCGAGGCGCCGTTCGGTGGGCTCTAAACTCTTTTCCTGGCCGTCTTCCTCCACGCGCGGGCCCCCCTAGAGCGATGGGGCCCAGGGCGCGAACATCGCCCGGTCCAAATGGTCATGCCAGGCGGTCAGCAGCGCGCCGACCACCACCATCAGCAGGAACAGCCCCGCCCAGATGATCAGCGGGATGCCGACGAGCGACACCATCATCTGCGGCATCGCCCGGTTGATGAAACCGAGCGCCAGATTGTAGCCGAAGGAGATCACCAGGAAGGGCAGCGCCAGGGAGACCGCCAGGCCGAAGGCGTGAGTGTAGCGGCCTGCCGCCCAATCGGCGACGTCAGAGCCGAGCGGGAAGGCGCCGAGGGGGAAGATCTGGTAGCTGACGGCGATGAGGCTCACCGCCTTCACATGCAGCCCGAGGCTCAAGGCGAGCGTGATCCCGCCGAGCGTCAGCAAGGTCGCCACGGTGGGCTCTGGGTCTGGCCCGACGCCTGCGCCGAAAATTTGGGTGAGCGACAGCGCCTGGGCGATGATCACGCCGGCCATCTGCAGCGCGAAGATCAAGAGGCGCACGCCAAAGCCGATGAGCAGGCCGGTCACCGCCTCCGCGCCGAACGCCAGAGCCAGGGAGCCGGCGGTGGGCTGCAGCAGCATGCCGGCCTCCCGCGCCTCGGGCGGGATCAGCGGCCAGGTCGCCAAAGCCAGCGCCAGCGCCGCCATCAGCTTGATGCGCGTGGAGATCAGCATCTCGCCGACGCCGGGCAACAGGAAGGCGATGGCGCCCACGCGGACAAACACCGCCGCGATCAGCAGCAGCGCCTGCTCCGCGTCGTCCAAGAAGGGCCTGAGCGCCTCTAAAGCGTCGGCGTCTGTGAACTCCATCAGGCCACGCCCAGCATCGCGGGCCTGGCGCTGGAGCCGATCTCCTCGAAGCTCAGCACCGGATTGGGCACGCCCTTGGCGTTCAGCACTTCACGGATGAAGCGGCGGCGTTTGGTGGAGGTGACCACCGCCGGGAAGCGGCCGTCGGCCGACGCCGCCGCCACCTTGTCCCGCAGCGCCGCGCCTAAGCGATTGAACTCCGCCGGCGGCAGCGCGACGTCGGCGAGCTGCTCATTGGTTTGCTCATGCTTGGCGAACAGCGTCTCCCATTCGGGTTTCAGCTGGATCAGCGGCAGCGCGCCATCCTCCTCCACCAGCTTGGAGACCAGGATGAAGCCGATCCGCTGGCGCACATATTCGGCGATCATTTCAGGCTGCTGCAGATGGCCGCGCGCCTCCGCCACCGCCTCGAGGATCAGCGGCAGATTGCGCACCGGCACCCGCTCCTCCAGCAGCAGCCGCAATACCGATTGCAGCTGATCGAGGCTCACTTTCTCGGGCACGTAATCGTCGAGCAGCGCTTTGTTGGCCTCGGCGCGCGCCGGATCGCTTGGATTGACGAAAGCGTCGATCAGCTTTTTGAGCGCCCGGCGGGTCAGCAGCCGGCCGAAATTGCGCTGCACCGTCTCCAGCAGATGGGTGGCCACCACTTCCACCGGGGAGATCACCGGCAGGCCGAGCACGGCGGCCTCCTCCTGGCGATCCTCGGGGATCCAACGGGCGGCGGCGCCGTAGACGGGCTCTTTCACGTCCTCGCCCGGCGTGGCCAGCGGCGTCGCGTCATTGAGCAGCGTCAGGATGCGGCCGGGGCGCAGCAGATCTCCGGCCACGCGCACGCCTTGCACTTTGATGGCGTAGCGGCCCACGGGAAGCGCCGGATTATCGGTGAGACGGATCTCCGGCATCACAAAGCCGAACTCGGTCGCCACATGCTTGCGCATATTGGCGATGCGCTTGGCGAGCCCTGTGGTCTCGTCCATGGCCATGGCGATCAGGTCGGGGGCGAACTCCACATGGATCTCGTCCACGTCGATCAGATCGCCGAGCGGCGTCTCCGGATCCGCCGTGGCGGCGGCGACAGCGTCTCGGTTCTCCGCCTCCTCGGCTTCTTTTTCTCGCCTCTCTTTTAAGACATAGCCATAGACGCCGATCCCCACCAACACGCCCGCCCCCATCAAGAACGGCAGGAACGGCAGGCCGGGGGCGAAGGCGAACAGGCTCATCAGGCCGCCCACGGTGATCAGGGCCGGCGGATAGGCGCCCAACTGCTCGACAATGGCCTTGTCCGCCGCGCCAAACGCGCCGCCCTTGGAGAGCAGCAGCGCCGCGGCGATGGAGATGATCACGCTCGGGATTTGGGTGACCAGCCCGTCGCCTACGGTGAGGATCGAGTAGGTCTCAATGGCCGAGCCGAAGCTCATGCCGTGGTAGAGCATGCCCATGGCCACGCCCATCACCAGGTTCAGCACAGTGATCAGCAGGCCGGCGACGGCGTCGCCTTTCACGAATTTCGAGGCGCCGTCCAGGGAGCCGAAGAAGGTGGTCTCTTCTTGCTCCAGGCGGCGGCGCTCTTTGGCCTCTTCATGCGTGATCGCGCCGGCGGCGAGGTCCGCGTCGATGGCCAGCTGCTTGCCCGGCATGCCGTCCAAGGCGAAGCGGGCGCCGACCTCCGCCATCCGGCCCGCGCCCTTGGTGATCACGATGAAATTCACGATCAGCAGCACCAAGAACACCACCAGGCCCAGGAACAAATTTCCGCCCATGATGAAGTTGGCGAAGCCTTCGATCACGCCGCCGGCCGCGTCCGTGCCCGTATGCCCCTCGCCGATGATCAGCTTGGTGGAGGATACGTTCAGCGACAGGCGCAGCATCAGCGACGCGAGCAAAACCGTCGGGAACGCCGAGAAATCGAGCGGACGCTCCACGAACAACGTCGTCGTGAAGATCAGGATCGCGAGCGCGAAGCTGATCGCGAAGCCGATATCCAGCAGGATCGACGGGACCGGCAAGATCATCATCACGAGCACGGTCAGCAGCGCAAGCGCCAGCAGGACAGTGGGTTGAAACAGCTCGCGGATCGACAGAGTGGTCGGCATGGGGCTTTGGGGCTTCTGTGTGGTTGCGCGCGTCACAAACAGCGCGGGTTCGCCGCGCCATCGCCCCACCTTCGCCCGATTAGAGTTAATGCCAGCCGAACAAGCCGTTGAGCCGTTATGGTTTTAGCCAGCTCTCGCGCGACTTTTGGACCAGGGGGCGCGCGCTTTGGCCAAAATTGAGCGCCACGCCGCCTCTCGCCACGCCGCCTTTTGCCGCGGCGGTCGGCTCCGGCGCGGCGCCCCGGCCGGCGAGGCGCGCGTCGAAACTGGCGCTGGAGAACAATCCGCCGCGGGCGAGATTGGTGAAGACGCGGCGCGCGGGGGAGGCCGGGCCTGCGGATGCGGGAGGCCGGGCAGACGCCACTCGGCGGGGTCCGGGACCGGTCACATTGGCCGGTCTCGGCGCGAGGCCTCGGCCCCGGGAAGGCGGCTCGGCGCCAAGCCCGCTATACGCGGAGGCCACCAAAGCGCTGTAGCGGTCGAAATGCTGTTTTGTGCGGGAATGATAGTAGCCGGCCGCCCTCATCCAATCGCCGGTCTCCGCCTTCAACTCCGCCAAAAAGCGCGCCGCGTAATCGGCGTTTTGCCGGGGATCCAACATGGCGCCGAGATCGGTGAAGGCCTCGCCATGCCAGATGCGGTTGATCTGCATGCAGCCGAGATCGATGGAGGCGACGCCGGCGCTCAGGCGCTCCCGCGCCCAGGCCAGCGCCTCGCGCCGCGTGCCGAACCAGCGCCCCTCGCCGCCGGCGTTCACGCTCCAAGGCCAGGGCCGGCGCGCGCCTTCGATGCTGCGGCCCGTCTCCACCAGCGCCAAGGCGCGGAGCAGGCGCACGGGCGTCCCATGCCGGGCTGCGGCCTCGGTGATCGCCGTCTCGCACCGCGCCGCCTCCGCAGCGGTGAAGCGGGGCGCCTCGGACGCCGCGGCGGGAGAGGCGCCGAGCCATAGGGCGGAAAGCAGAGCGGCGCAGGCCGCGCCCGCCCAGCGCCCCTGGCGCGGCTGAGCGCGCCGGTCCAGACGGGCCATGGCGTCAGCCGCCCGCCACCATGGGGATGATGGTGTCGCGGTAGAGCGAGATGATGGCGTTGCCCATGAGATCCAATGTGATCCAGAGCACGATGGCCATGGCCGCGAGCTTCGGCACGAAGGTGAGCGTCAGCTCCTGGATGGAAGTAAGGGCCTGCAGAACGCCGATCAGCACGCCGGCGATCAGCGCGATGCCGAGAATCGGCCAACTCATCTCCAACGCCACCCAAAGGGAGGCGCGGATGAGGTCGAAGATGGCGGCGTCTGTCATGGTTTCGGCTCCTGCGGCTCGCGCGAGATGGGCTGCACGGCTTAGACCGGCATCCGCAGGATTTCTTGATAGGCGGCCACCACCTTGTCGCGGACCGCCACCGCCATCTCGAGCGCCATCTCCGTCGCGGCCAGCGCCTCGACCACCGCTTGGGCGTCGGCCCGGCCGGCCATCATGTCCTGCGCGGTTTGCTCGCCGGCCATGAGGGTGTCGACCATATCGTTGGCCACCGCGCCCACGGCGTCCGCAAAGCCGACGCCCTCGGTTTGGTCTCCGGCGAGAACGCCGAAATCAGGCGCGTCGGCTGGCGCGACGCCAGGCAGCGCGCCCGGAGCGAGCGCATCGGGCTGGCTCACAGTCTTGGCGGCGTCATAAAGCCGGCCTGCGGCGACGGAAGAGAGGTCCATGGCGTTTCTCCAGAGGGCGGACGCGGTTCTCGCGCCTTAGTTCAGGGGGTGTGGCGGGTTAACGGCGGAGCAGATCCAACACGCCGCCATACATCCGGCGGGCTTGGTCGAAGATCTGCAGGTTGGCTTCGAAGCTGCGCTGGGCCTCCCGCGCGTCGGCGATCTCCGTGATCATGTTCACATTCGAAAGCTGCACGACGCCCTTGTCATCGGCGAGCGGGTGATCCGGGTCATAGACCTCGCGCAAGGGCCGCTGATCGAGCGACACGCGATCCAGCTCCACCAGGCTCGCGCCGGTCTCCCGGTCGACAGTCTCGGCGAAGCTCGGCAGCTTGCGCTGATATCCGGGCGTGTCGGCGTTGGCGACGTTCTCGCTGATCAGCCGCATCCGCTCGCTTTGCGCGGACATGCCGCTCAACGGCGTTCTGAGATAGTCGAGGAAATTCAGCATTTTCTCAGCTCTCTATCGAAGGCGAGGCTCATCGCGACGTCACGCTGAGCCGCAGCAGCTCAAGGGTTTTGCGGTAGACCGCCATGGCGGCGCGATGCTGGCCCTGCGCGTCCACGGACAGCGCCATCTGCTCATCGAGCGAGACGGTGTTGCCGTTGGGCGCGGCGGCCCCGGTGCGCAGCTCGGTCGGCTCCATCAGCCGGCGCGCCGCGGTCAGCGAGCCGTTCTGCGCGTCCTCGGCGAGCTTCGGGTCAAAAGCGGGCAGCGTGCGGGCTTTGAAGCCCGGCGTGTCCGCATTGGCGATGTTCTCCGCGACGATCGCATGTTGACGCCCGGCGTGTCGCGCAAGGGCCGACGCCTGGTTCAGGATGGTCAAGTCTTTCATCTGTCGCTCGCCTCTTCTGGCTCACGCGCCCTCCCGCTGATGACCCGGTGGTAATTTCTTTACCCTAGTTAAGCGTTTCATCAGTTTTTCGGGCGGAGCTAAGGTTTTGTTCAGCTCGTTGTTGAATGAACATTACGCCAGGAGCGTTAATGGACGGTTCCCGGCCGCGCCTTGTCTTATGGGATGGTTCAGTATGCTTGAGATTTCGGAACTGGAGCGGGCCGCCGAGCGTTTGGAGGCGGGGGTCGCGGGGCTCACCATGGGCGCCGGCGCGCCGGCGCGCGTCATGGGCAAAGTCTCCGCCGTGGCCGATGGCGGCTTCCGGATCCGCGGCGTGGCCGGGCTCGCCTGCGTCGGCGACGCGGTGCGGCTTTACCGGGCGGACGGTCGGGTGATCGCCGGCGAGATTGTGGGCCTGGCGGAAAGCGCCGCCCCTGGCGCGGCGGGCGGCGGAAGGGACGCCGAGGCCATCGCCATGGCGTTTGGGCCCATCGATGGCGCGGCGATCGGCGACCGCGCGGAAATCGCGCCGCAGCGCAACCCTCGCCCCTCTGACGCATGGCTCGGCCAGGTGATCGACGCCCATGGCGCGCCGGCCGGCGGCGGCGCGTTGCCCGAAGGATCTCAAGAGGTGGCGCTCCGGGCCGGCCCGCCGCCCGCGTTCTCCCGCCGCGGGATCGGCGCGCGGCTCCGCTCCGGCCACGCGCCGCTCGACACGCTGCTTCCCATCTGCCGCGGTCAGCGCCTGGGCGTGTTCGCGGGGTCTGGCGTCGGCAAATCGCGCCTGATGGGCGCGCTCGCGCAACGCATGGAGACGGATGTTGCGGTGATCGGCTTGATTGGCGAGCGCGGCCGCGAGGTGCGGGATTTCGTCGAGAACATCATGGGACCGGAGGCGATGTCCCGCGCCGTGGTGGTGGCGGCGACATCGGATCAACCGGCGGCCGTTAAGCGGCGCGCCGCTTGGCTCACCTTGGCGACGGCCGAGTATTTCCGCGACCAAGGCCGCCAAGTCCTGCTGCTGTTCGATAGCCTCACGCGCTTCGCCGAGGCGCATCGGGAGGTGGCGCTCACCTCCGGCGAGAACGCGCCGGGCGGCGGCTTTCCGCCCTCCACCACGCCGTCAGTCGCCGCCTTGGCGGAGCGCGCCGGGCCAGGAGGCGGCGTGGCGGGCGACATCACTGCGATCTTCACCGTGCTGGTGGCCGGCTCTGACATGGAGGAGCCGGTGGCGGACATGACCCGCGGCATTCTTGACGGCCATATCATCCTGAACCGCGAGATCGCCGAGCGTGGCCGCTTCCCCGCCATCGATGTGCGCCGCAGCGTCAGCCGCGCGCTGCCCGAGGCGGCGACGGAGGACGAGAACGCGCTGATCGCTGAGGCGCGGCGTCTGTTGGCCGTCTACGAGCAGGCGGAGCCCATGATTCAGATCGGCTTGTATCAACCGGGCGCCGATCCGGAAATCGACCGTGCGGCCCAGGTGTGGCCGGCGCTGGACGCGTTCTTCGCCGCGCCAAGTGAGACGCCTGAAGACGCGTTCCAGCATCTGAGGGTCGTGCTCGGCCACGCCCCGCCGCCACCGCCGCCTACCGCGAACTCGACAGCGCCGATCGCCCCCGCCCGGCCAAGCGACGGCGTGCGCGCTTTGCAAGATGCGGTTTCCGCGGGTCCGACAAGCGGAACGGCGTCGGATTAGGGCGTTTGAATCAGCTGGTCCGCGCCGGTGTCGGCCCCCATGCTCTCGCCATGCATCTCGTCCGGCGCGCCGTGCGCGTGACCGGCGTGCGCGCTGTGATCGGGGCCGCTGATCGGCTCCACATGCACCACCACGTCCACCTCGCCCGCCCGTTCAAAGCGGAGCGTCATGGGAAACTTATCGCCAACCTGAAGGGGCTCGACCATGTCGAACAGCATCACATGATCGCCGCCGGGTTGCAGCTGCGCGCCCTCATCTGACGTGACGTTGATATGCGGCACTTTCCGCATGCGCACGACGCCGTTGGACGCCTCGTGGGTATGGAGTTCAACCCGACCAAAGGCCGGCGTCGACGCGCCCAGAAGGCGGTCGTCGGCGCCTTTGTTTTCAATCGTGAAATACGCCGCAGCCGGGCGCGAGGGGATGATCACCCGGGCGTAAGGATGATCGATGTGCAGGTCGCCGGCGTCGAATTCATGGGCGACCGCGACGCCCGGTCCGGCAAGGGGCGCGCCCGCGCCAAAGCCGATTGCGAGCGCGGCGCTCGCCGCCATGATCCGCCATCCGAAAGCTCGCGCCATTCTTTTCGTTCCTTGAAGCAATCTACGCCCCTTAAGGGCCAGATCTGCGGCGATTTGTCAAAGAAACGCGACGGCGCGGGGTATGCCCATGGGGGCGTTCGGCGGGGAGCGGGCCAATCGATGACGCTGTTCCGGCGCAAGCGTCGACGGGACGCGCCAGCGCCAGCCGGAGCCTGTCGCCGCCATGCTCAACGGCGCGCCATCCCCGTCGACCGGTTTGAACGTCAGCGGAGCGCCGCAAAGGCAATGGGCGCAAAAGGCCGCTCCCTCGATGGCGTCGCCGACGGAGGCGAGCGCTTCCTTCGGTAATGTCGCCGAGACAAGCGCGGCCGGCCCGCAGAGCGCGCCATGGCCCCCCGATTGCGTCGCGCCCGGCGCATGGCCCCCGGTGACCGTCATGAGCGCGGCCAACAGCAAGGCCAAGGCTTGCGCGACCCGCCGATCGGCCCGCGGGCTGCCCGAGGCCCGGCCCAGCAGGGCGGCGAAGGTCACGTCGCCCCGGCTCCTGGTCCGTCTCATGGCGAGCCCGCGGCGGCGTCCGGCCCATAGCGCTGCTCAAGATGCCGCCTGAACGCGTCGACGCCGAGCGGCGCGCCGGTCGCCTGGCGCAGGATCGCGTCGCTGTCGCCGCCGAGGCTGGCGACGCCGTGCACCGCGCCTCTCAGCCAGCCGAGCAGCGCCGCGAAGTCGCCGCTGGCCACATCATCCCAGAGCGTGGGCAACGCCGCCTCCGCCGCCTCCCGCAACTGCGCCGCCGCCAATGCGCCGAGCGTGTAAGTGGGGAAGTAGCCAAACGCCCCGCTCGGCCAGTGAATGTCTTGCAGGCAGCCGGTGCGGTCTTCGGGCGGGCGCACGCCCACCAAGGCCTCCATCTGCTCCGCCCAGGCGCCGGGCAGGTCGGCCACCGCCAGATCCCCAGCGATGAGCGCGCGCTCCAGCCGGTAACGCAGGATCACATGGGCGGGGTAGGTGACCTCATCGGCGTCGACGCGGATCAACCCGCGCTCCACCCGGTGCGCGCGGGCGGCGAAGGCGTCGACGGACCAGGCGGGGTCCTCCGGCGCGGCGCCGAACGCCTCGCGAAATTGCGGCGCCGCGAAGCTGAGAAAAGCGCGGCTCCGGCAGATCTGCATCTCGACGAACAGAGATTGGCTCTCATGCAGCGCCATACCCCGGCTGCGGCCGACAGGTTGAGCGCGCCACGCCGCGGGGAGCCCCTGCTCATAGAGCGCATGGCCGGTCTCATGGAGCACGCCCATCAGCGCGCTGGTGAAATCGGCCTCCGCGTAGCGCGTGGTGATGCGGATATCGTCGTCGGCGCCGCCGCAGAACGGATGCAGTGAGACGTCGAGCCGCCCGCGGGCCCCATCGAAGCCAAGGGCCGCCATCAAGCGTTCTGCGAGCTGGCGTTGGCGCTCGATCGGAAAGGGGCCGGGCAGGGGCGGCGCGGTTGGCCGCGCCGCCTGGCGCGCCAGGACATCTTCTGTGAAATCAGGCAGAAACGCCGCTAACTCAGCGAACAGAGCGTCAATGCGCGCGGCGCGGGCCCCGGGCTCATATTGGTCGAGCAGCGCGTCATAGGGCGCGAGGCCGAGCGCCTCGCCCTTGGCCGCCGCCGCCTCCCGCTGCAGCGCCACGATCTCGGTGAGCGCGGGGATGAGGGCGGGAAAATCATCCTCGGCCCGGGCCGACCGCCAGGCCATGTCGCCCTTCGCCTCCGCCTTGCTGAGCGCGGCCACCAGCGCCGCCGGCGCCGCGCTCGCATGGGCGTGGAGCCGGCGCATCTCCCGGAGATTGGCGGCGCGCCACACGGTGTCGGGCGCGTCCATGGCGATCTCGCCTGCGGCGTTGTCCTGCTCAGCCTCCACGCCGGCCCGCTCCGCCGCGTCGAGCTGCTCCGACGTCTCTTGCGCCGTGAGCATTTCATGCGAAAGCACGGCGAGTTCGGCCAATGTCTCGGACCGCGCCTCCGACGCGCCCTCCGGCATCAACACCTGTTGGTCCCAGCCGAGCAGGCGCTGCGCTTGGCCGAGATGGTGGCGCCGCGCAAAGATGCGTTCGAGCTTTTGATATGCGGCCGAGGGCGCGCTCTGCGCCGCTCGCTGATCTGTTTCCGCCACGCGCGTCCCGTCCCCCTCCTGGCCAGCGCGCCTGATCGACTGCGCTTGGCGTCTACATAGGCGGATGTTTGACGCCGGATCGCGCGGCTTCAAGCACAGCGGCGCCGCAGCTTGCGGGAGATCAAGCCTGCGCGGGTGACGCGCCGCCGCCGGAGAGGCGGATCAGAGGTAAGTCATCTGGATGCGGATCGCCGCGCCGGCGGCTGGCACATCGATCGCCGCCTCGTCAAAATCGGGCGGCCCGAGCCGGACCCGCGCGTTTTGGGAGAACGCGAAGCCCTCGGTCGGCACGCCGAGCAGACCGCGGTCCACCGCGCCGTCGCCATCTTCGTCATGGGCGATGGCGACGGCGTACCGGCCCGGCGCCACGCCGCTGAAGACACAGGCGCTCCGCCCATTGGCGATGGCGGCGTCCACCCGCTCCACGGAGCCTTGGCGCGGGAAGTTGGCGCCTTCGGGGTAGATGCGACAGATGGTGCGCCCGGCGTCTGAGCGCAGCCCCTCAAGGATCACGCGCAGCTCCCCGGGGGCGGGTTGCGCAATCGTGTTCAGTAGTCCGTGCGGCCGGTCCGCCGCGCTCGCAGACCCCCAACCGACCGTCAGCGCCAGAGCCAGCGTCGCCGCTGCGATCCCCGTCGTGACACCCGCCGTAAAACCTACCTCTGGACGCACGACACTCCTTTCAACTCGCTCAAATAAAATAGATAAATTGCGAAGCGGTGGGGGCTGGGCGCCCCTGTGCGCCGGCTAGGAGCGCGGGTGGTAGCAAGACGTGCGCGATTTGCGAAGACACGATGTTGCGACGCGAAAGAGAGCGTCCGCGCTGCAACAACGGCCCGCGGACGAAGACGCCGCAACCGGATCGCGAACGGGTCCGTTCTACAGAGTTCAACTGATCAGAATTTTGTGCGGATGTTGAAGGAGCCGAACTCGGCGAATCCCGGTTGCGCGGCGTATTCTTCCGTGCGCAGCACATGGGTGTAGGAGAGCTCCACCGCGCCGAGCCCCGCCGCCGCGCCCACTTGGAAATCGCCCACGAACGGGTTGATCGTGACGCCGTCGCGCCCGCCGAAGGTGTTGCCCTCCAACAGCAAATTGCGCCCGACCGCGCGGCCTTCCGCGCCGGCGAACAGATACCAGCGGAAGAACCGGTTCGTGCTGAAGAAGCCGGGCGCGCCGACCGCGGGGCGCACCCGGGGCGGGCCGTAATCATCCAACAGACCCGCGCCCAGGCGCAGCGTCACGCCGGCCCCGGCGGAGATGTCCAGCGTGCCGAGAGACACGTTGGCGTGGGGCAGCATGTCCACGCCGAGATCGAAGAACGGAAGAGAGAGATCGAGGAAGGCCCGGCGCTTATGCTCGTAAAGCACGCGGAAGGCGGGCTCGTTCTCCAACTGCAGATCCCAGCCCACGGGCTTCGCCGCGTCGATGATGTCGTGGACATATTTTTGGGTTTGCTCTGCGCCGGAGAGCGGGCCGACCACGCCCACATCCAGCACCACCGTGTTCAGCTGATCGCCGCTATCCGCCGCGACGCCGAACGAGCCGTACAGAAAGCCCGCATAGGGCCGATCGCCGCGAGCCGGCGGCGCAGAGATGTCGGTTGGCGTGAAGATGGTCTGCCCCACGGCATAGATCTCGTACCAATCCTCGGCCTTTAGCCAGGGGTTGAGCTGCCTCTTCGCGACATCGCCAAAGGGCGAAAGTTGGTTGCGGGGGGTGATGTAATCGAGGCGGACGCCGCTGGTGTAATCGCGGTCCGTATCGGCGACGAGGTCGTTCTCCACGGTCACGCTTAGCGCGCCGCCCTCGGAGATCGGCGGCCCGGCGGGAGACGTCTCCGGGAGGGCGCCGGACTGGGCCGCGGCGTGTCCTCCCAGGCCGATCGCCAACGTAGCCGCCACCAGAAAGCGTGTTCCGCGCGCTGTAGAAAAGGGCGCTGTTCGATGCATGCCCGATCCGTCTCCTTGTGTCGGCTCTCAAACGCAACGCGTTGACGCCACACCCCTGAGCTTCAGGCACACTAGCGCAAAATCGGGGCGGCCGTCTCCGTTCACCATGGTCGGCCCCTGTTCGCTGCGACGCCGCGGCGCCCGCGCATCGGCGGAGCACCGGCTAGATTGCGATCACGCGCGCGGAGAGACCGCAAGAGCGATCAGCCGCGCGCGGCGCTGCGGAGGATATCATGCGACTGGCTCACGAGATCTACGGCCTCGACGGCGCGCGGGAGACGGCGCTTCTGATCGCCCATGGGGTGTTCGGCTCCGCGCGAAATTGGGGCACGCTCGCCCGGCGTTTCTCCGCCGGCAGGCCCGTTGTCGCCGTGGACATGCGCAACCATGGCGACAGCGGCGCGGCTGAGGAGATGTCCTACCCGTCGATGGGCGACGATTTGCTCGAGACCGCCGCCGCGCTGTTCGAGCGGCCTGCGCTGCTGCTCGGCCACTCCATGGGCGGCAAGGCGGCGATGGCGGCGGCGCTCCGGGCCCCGGACGCCGTGGCGGGCCTGATCGTCGCCGATATCGCCCCGGTCGCTTATGTAGACGGGCAGCTCCGCGGCTATCTCGACGCCATGCGGGCGCTGCCGCTCGACGTCGCCGGCGGGCGCGCCGGGCTCGCCGCGCAACTGGAGGCCGCCACCCCCAACCGCGCCATTCGGGACTTTCTGCTGAGCAATGTGGCGTTCGACCGTTCGGGCCCGACGCCGACGGCGCGTTGGCGCTTGAACTTGGACGGTCTTAGCGCCGGCGTTGACGATGTGGTCGGCTGGCCCGATGCGCTCTCAGAGCGTCGCTATGACGGGCCGACTTTATTCATCCATGGCGGCGCGTCAGACTACGTAAGCGCCGAGGGCCGCGCGCGGGCGACAGCGCTGTTTCCAAACGCCGTCTTCGAGACGCTGGGGGGCGCGGGCCATTGGCTCCATGCGGAGCAACCCGACGCCTTTTTCGCGCGCGTCTCCGCTTGGCTTGAAGGCCGTTGAGACCGGCTCCGGGCTCAAAGCGCGAAGGCGGCCGCGATGAGGCACAGGGCGGTGAGCCCAAGATGCGCCCGGGTGATCAGGATCGTCGACTGGCGCACATCCCAGGCCGAGACAACCTTGCGGCCTTCGGGGTGCAAATAGGGATCGTCGCTCAATTCTCCGCCATAGCGTCGAGGCCCGGCCAGAGCGAGATCCAACGCCCCGGCCGCCGCCGCCTCGGGCCAGCCCGCGTTGGGCGAGGCGTGGGCGCGCGCGTCCCGCCAAGCGGCGGCGAGGCTTTCCCTCGGCCGGCGCGAGGCCGCCGCCAGCAACAGCGCCGAGAACCGCGCGGGCGCCAGATTGAGCGCGTCGTCCAGGCGCGCCGCCGCCCAGCCGAAGTCCCGATGACGGGGCGTGCGGTAGCCGATCATGCTGTCGGCGGTGTTGACCATCTTATAGATCGCGATCCCCGGTAGACCGGCCAGGAGAAACCAGAACGCCGGGGCGGCCACGCCATCGGAGAAATTCTCCGCTGCGCTCTCCACGGCGGCCCGGCCCACCCCGGCGGCGTCTAAGCTCTCCGGATCGCGGCCCACGATGCGGGAAACGGCCTCACGGCCCTCCTCCAACCCCGCGTCCAGGCCATCGGCCACCGCGTTCACATGGTCCACAAGGCTCTTCTGGGCGAGCAGCGCCGCGGTGGCGAGCATGGCGAGGGCCGGACCCAGATAGGGGATCCCTTGAAGGGCCGCGCCAAGCGCGCCTGCCCCGCCCACCAGGATCAGGATCGCGAGCACGCCTCGCCCCCGTCGGCCGGCGGGGCGCATTTCTTCGCGGTTCCAAGCGGCGTCGAGCGCGCCAACCGCTCGGCCCATTAGAGCCGCAGGATGGGGCAGGCGGGCGTAAAGCGCCTCCGGCTCGCCAAACATCGCATCGAGCACCAGCGCGAACACCAGGATTAGCAGCGTCCAGCCCGCGTCGCCAAAAAGGAGCCCAAGCGTCATCGCCGGCGCGCCAGTTCGCGCAGCTTTTGCTGCGCCAAGTCGAGCCGTTCCCATTCCTGCTCGCTCCCGGGCGCGCCGAGGCGGATCCAGTTGGGATGATAAGGAAAAACACGCGTCCAAATGCGGCCCGCGGCGAGTTCGGCCTGCGCCGCCGCGGCGGGACCGTCCATCTCAAACGTCATGAATAGGCCGCACCCGCCCGCCGGGGTCCATCCTGCGCGCTCGCCAAGATCTCGGAGCCGCGCCTCCCGAAGCGAGAGCTGGCGGCGCATCGCCTCGGCCCAGGGACGATCCGCCAGGGCCTGCGCCCCCATCGCCAGCGCCGGGCCGGAGACCGGCCAGGGCCCGAGCGCGCGGCGCAGTTCGGCGGTCCGTGATGGGGCGGCCAGCGTCGCGCCGACGCGCAATCCAGCGAGCCCGTGAAACTTGCCGAGCGATTTCAACACGATCACAGCCGGATGGGCGGCGACAGGGCACAGAGAGAGCTCAGGGGCCAGATCGCCGAAGCTCTCATCCACGATCAGGGCCCCGCCCCTGGCCGCCAAGCGGTCCGCCACTCCCAGCAGCGCCGCCGCCGGCCAACGACGGCCATCGGGGTTGTTGGGATTAACGATGACGGCCGCGTGGACATCGCTCGCGGCCGCGGCGTCAGGCCCGTCGACGGCGGAAACCCGCCATCCCGCCGCGGCGAAGGCGCTGGCGTGCTCGGCGTAGGTGGGCGAGACGATGGCCACGGAACGCGGCTCCGCCCCCACGGCCAGGATGCGCGGGATCGCCTGGATCGCCGCCTGAGCTCCGGCGCAAGGCGTGATCTCCGCCCGCGCCGCGACGTTCCAGGCGCCGCGCGCCGCATCTGCAAACGCGGCTGTGAGATGGGTGTCGGGCAGTCGGCTCCAGACCGGATCTCCGAGGGGCGGCGGCTCCGCGGGATAGGGCGTTGGGTTGACGCCGGTCGAGAGGTCCAGCCATTCCGCCCGGGCGCCGCCATAGGCCCGCCGCGCCCGCTCCAGATCGCCGCCATGGGCGATCGTTCCAGAACGCGTTGCGCGCGCGTGATCGTCCTCCGCCGAGGGCGTCCCCAGCGACGTGGGGCCCGGCGTGTCTCCGTTCCCACGCGCCATTGCGTCGTCTCCCCCTCGCGCCGCGTCGCCCGCATATGGAAGCGGTCTGCTTGCGTTCAATCGTTCACTGGCCGGCCAGGCGGCCGGTCTCGCCGTGTCTCTAAAGGATCGCACCGCCAATGTCGCCGATCTCAAACGCCGCCGTCCTGCGCGGGCCGGCGATCCGAAGGGCCACCGTTTGGGGACATTTCGGTGAAGTGCTGCAAGGCCGGCTCGGCGCGGATGGGCCGATCGCGCTGGTCACCTTGGCCGCCCCGGGCGTGGCGGCGCTTTCAGCGCAGGCGATTTGGGCTCCGGTCCGCGGCGCTCCCTTGTTGGTCCAGCCCAGCCCGCTCAAAAATCTCGGCGAGCGCGCCTTTCGCGCGGCGCGTCGGCAGGCGGACGCCCCTGCGCGCGGTTGGGGCGGCCGGCTCCAGGCGCGGGCGCGGTCCCGGATCGGCGGAGGCTGCGGAGCGTCCACGGCCGTCGCCCTCGCCGCGCTTCGGGTCGCCGCGCCCGCGCTCGGCGCCGCGCGCGAGGCGGAGATTTGCCTATCCGTCGAAGGCGCCGTCGACCCGTTGATGCGCGCCGCGCCCGGGGCGACGCTCTGGGCGTCCCGTCAGGCGGAGGCGCTGGCTCGGCTCTCGCCTCCGCCCCGCTTTTTGGTGGTGGGCGGCCATGACGGCCCGCCACGGCGCACGGTCGACGAAAGCGACGCCTTCGATGATGTGTCAGATTTGGCCGCGGCCGCGGTGGCGGCTTGCGCGAAGGGAGACCGCGCCGCCCTCGCCGAGGTGGCGACAGCATCGGCTGAGCGTCGTCGCCGCACCGCGTCTTCTCCACATTTTCAGGATGTGCGCGCCTTGGCCGCGGATATCGGCGCACTCGGCGTCGTCATCGCCCACACGGGCAGCGCGGCGGGGCTGTTGTTCGCGCCCGAGGCCGGCGCCGCCGCATTGAGAGCCCGCGCCGCCTTATCCGAGATCGGGCTCCAAGAGACGCTGATTTTCGAGACGGGGCGCGCCGCGGCTTAAGTCTCCGGCTCGTCTTTGGGCGGGCGCGGGGGAATGCGGGCGACGAATTTCCCCTTCACCCCTTGCGGCCAGGTTTTGTAGGGCACGACGCCGTCTTCGCTCGCCACATGGCCGAGCGCATACCCCACCAGCGCCTCGGCCGCCGCCGCTGAGGGCTCAAATCCGCCGAGGACATAGGATGTCTTGGCTGCTCCGGCGGCGGGGCCGACGGACGCCGCGCAGGCGCGGCTGCAGCTCATCAGGCACGAGAATCCGCGCACAGACAGCCCGCTCCGATCCGCCTCCGGCAACGCCTCGACGGCCGCGCGCACCGCGTCCAGCAGCAGGCCGCCGCCCGTGACGCCATCTTTCTCGCGCACGCCATCGGGGTGCTTGCAGGTGTCGCAGACCGCGATCTCCGTCATGGCGGCGCGGGACCTCACGATGGGAGAACTCTGTGGGTAATCCTGTGGAGGAGCGCCGGGATCCTCCGCCTTGGTCGCCTCAAGGGGCCCCGCCTCGGCGAGGGAAGAGGCCTGCTCCGGGGACTGGCTCATCGCGGATCCTCTCCTTGATTTTGCGACTTTTTAACCGTCTGAGCCGTCGGACTGATCAGGCATGGGAAACAGTCTGTCGCGAAAGGGTGGCGTGTGTTCCCTTGGATCACAGTCATCGCGGCCCAATTAACGCCTTACCGCCGACGTTCAAGCCGGTTTGTCCGAACATGCCCCGGGGGCGCGGGTATCGCCGCGCAGGGGCCGCATTTTGGGGAGTTTGCAATGAAATCTCTTACCGCCGCCCTTGTGGGAGCCGTTATGGCCGCGCCGCTGATGGCCGCGCCGACCGCGAGCCACGCCGAGGCCGTCGTGCCCGCGCCCTCCGGCGTCTATGTGGTCGATCCAACCCACGCCAATGTGTTGTTCCAGGTGTCGCATCTGGGCCTCGCGCCCTACACCGCGCGCTTCGACACGGTCGACGCGACGCTGACGCTCGATGTGGACAACCCCGCCAATTCTTCGGTGACCGCGTCAGTGGATGTGGGCTCGGTCAGCACGAACTATCAGGGATCCAAGCCTTTCGACCAAACGCTCGCCTTTGGGCCGAAGTTCTTCAACGGCAATGAGTTCCCGAAGATCACCTTCACGTCGACGGGCATCGAGCAGACCGGCGATAAGACTGCGACGATCACCGGCGATCTGGAGATGCTAGGGGTCACGAAGCCGATCACGCTGGCGGCGGAGCTGACGGGCGCGCTCGGCAATCATCCTTTCGCGCCCGGCAACCCGCCGGCGGTGGGCTTTACGGCGGAAGGCGTGATTGACAGGACGGACTGGAACTTCACCCATCTCACCAACGCGCTGCCGGGCGGCGCGCTTGCGGTGGGCACGGAGGTGCGCATTCTGATCCAGGCGGAGTTCATCAAGGGCGAGTAACCGCTCCGCACCAAACCCAGCCGCCGCGTCCTTTCCACGGCGCGGCGGCCCGTCAGTCAGCAACGCGCCGCGCGCGGGAGAGGCGACCGGCGCCAGCCAGAGATGCGCAGACATGTATCAGGGCGAACAGGGCAGTTACGCGCGGTATACGACCGTCGCCATCGTGCTGCATTGGGCCATCGCCGCGGCGATCATCGCGCTTTTGGCCATGGGCGTGTGGGCCGCTGAGGCGCTGAAAGCAGAGGATCAGCAAACCCAGTTCCTCGCCTTTCAGACCATCCAGATCCACAAAGCGCTGGGCCTGACGGTACTGGCGTTGACGCTGCTCCGTATCGTCTGGCGGCTGTGGCGGCCCGCCCCGCCGCATCCGGTCGACATGCCGGGCTGGCAGAAGGCGGCGAGCGGCGCCAGCCATTTGCTGCTCTACGCCTTCATGCTCGGCGCGCCGCTCACAGGGTGGCTGATGTCCTCGGCGAGCCCGGAGCTGAAGAGCCTGCCGACCACCTGGTTCGGCCTGTTCAACGTGCCCCATCTGCCGCTGCTCGGCTTTGACGACGCCTGGCTGGCGGCGATCTCACGGAACGCCCACGCGGTGATCGCCGGGTTGGGCGCGCTGCTGCTAATCCTGCATGTCGCCGCCGCCTTGAAGCATCATTATGTGGACAAGGACGCCGTGCTGGCGCGGATGACGCCGGGCGTGCGGCCGCTGCGCCCTGTCTATGAGCCGCCGGCTCCCGCGGCCAACGGACTCGCGCGCTTGGCGGGGGCGGGCGTGTTGACGGCGTCGCTGGTCGGCGCGCTATTTCTGTTCGCGCCCAACCTGCTCGCGCCGCCCCTATCCCCCGCCCCGGTCGCCGATCAGGTCGCGGTCGCCGCGCCTATGGCCGCTCCGGAGGATCGAGCGGCTCCGACGCCTCGGGCGCAGGGGGCGCCGCTGTGGACCGTCGATACAGACGGGAGCCAGATCGGCTTCACGGGCACGCATCTTGGCAGCGAATTCACCGGCGTGTTCGAGCGCTGGCGAGCCGATATTCGCTTCGATCCCAATGATTTGGCGGGCTCGGAAGTGCGGGTCGCGATTGAGACGGGCAGCGCGCGCACGGGCGATGTGCAATATGATGGGGCGTTGCCGGAGACCGATTGGTTTGACGCCACGGCGCATCCGGAGGCGGTGTTCGTCTCCCACTCTTTCAGCCCGGCCGATGGCGACGACGCGGACTACGTCGCGTCGGGCGAGTTGACCATCAAAGGCCTGGCGCATCCGGTCCAACTGCCCTTCACGCTCGAGATCGACGGCGACGCCGCTGTGATGCGCGGCGCGCTGACGCTGGACCGTTTAGCCCTCGGCCTCGGGCTCGCGGCGGACGCCACGGCGGCCTGGGTCGGCCAAGAGGTGATGGTGGCGCTGGAGGTGTCGGCCACGCGCGCCACAGCTGAGCCTCCCTCCGCCATCGCCGCAGCCCCGGGCCCGCTTTGGCGCGTCGCGGCGGAGCAAAGCGAGATCGGCTTCACGGGCACGCATCTGGGCAGTGAGTTCACCGGGGTGTTCGAACGGTGGCGCGCGGATATTCGCTTCGATCCCAATGACTTGGCGGGCTCAGAGGTGCGGGTTGCGATTGAGACGGCCAGCGCGCGGACGGGCGATGTGCAGTATGATGGGGCGTTGCCTGAGGCCGATTGGTTTGACGCCGCGGGGCACCCTGAGGCGGTGTTCGTCTCCCAATCTTTCACCAAGGCTGACGGCGACGGCCAGGCCGACGGCGAGGACTACGTGGCGTCGGGCGAGCTCACCATCAAAGGCCAGGCCCATCCGGTCGAATTGCCTTTCTCACTTGAGATTGACGGCGACGCTGCGGTGATGCGTGGCGCGCTGACGCTGGACCGTTTGGCCCTCGGCCTCGGGCTCGCGGCGGACGCCACAGCGGCCTGGGTTGGCCAAGAGGTGGTGGTGAGCCTCACGGTCACCGCCGCGCGACAGGGATCCGGGGACAGCGCCGGACCCGATCAGGAAGCGCGCCTGCGCTAACGCGGCCTTCCCGCCATGGCGAAAGCATGAGAGGGAGAACGCCGGGCGAGCCTCGCCCGTCCCCCAATAAAAACCACCAGGGAGAAACCATGATCAATCACGTGATGGTCGGCGCCAGCGACATCGAACGCTCCAAGGCGTTCTACAATGCGGTGCTGGGCGTGCTCGGGGCGGGCGAGCCCATAACCGATGTGAACGCCACCGGGCAGACGCGCCTGTTCTACATGCACGCCGGCGGCGTGTTCGCGGTGAGCGAGCCCATTGATGGCGCTGCTGCGACCTGCGCCAACGGGGCCACGATCGGCTTTAAATGCGACAGCCTGGAGCAAGTGAAGGCGTTT
Source organism: Pseudomonadota bacterium (assembly GCA_039198535.1). Lineage (GTDB taxonomy): Bacteria > Pseudomonadota > Alphaproteobacteria > Rhodobacterales > Rhodobacteraceae > JALEGB01. Next base: position 5,260 of record JBCCTM010000008.1, on the reverse strand, counting down.
CACGACGCCGCCATCGCCGCCGGCGGTAAAAGCATCGAGGATCCCCCGGGCCCGCGCGACAGCAATCTCGGCACCATGAACCTCTGCTATTTCCTCGACCCGGACGGCCACAAGATCTGTGGGATCCAGATGGGCGCTTGAGCGTGATGGCGGCCTCCACGGGAGATTGCGGCGACGCGCATGACCCGGGCGAGGGGCCGCTTGACGCCCGCAAAACGGAGATGCGGCGGGCGGCGAAAGCGCGGCGCGCCGCCCTAGCCGCATCGGGCCGGGACGCCGCCGCCCGCGCCACGGCCGCCGCCTTTTTGGAGGCCTATCCTCCGAAGCGCGATCAAGTGGTCGCCGGGTACGTCGCCCTGGGGTCTGAGCTTGATCCACAGCCGCTGATGGCGGCGCTCCATGCGGCTGGCGTATCGGTGTGCGCGCCCGTGGTCGCCTCCCGGCATGAGCCGCTCGCCTTTCGCCTCTGGACGCCAGACGCCGTGCTTGAGACCGGCCCATTTGGCGCGCGCGCTCCCCGAGGCGGCCCAATCGTCACGCCAAATCTCGTGATCACGCCGCTGCTCGCCTTCGACGCCGCGGGGGGGCGGCTCGGCTATGGCGGCGGCTATTATGATCGGACTTTGGCCGCCCTCGGCGGGCGAGCGCATGCGGTCGGCTACGCCTATGCCGGTCAACGGGTGGAGGCGGTCCCCATGGGCCCGCATGATCGGCGTCTCGACATGGTCGCGACCGAGCAGGGGGTGCGGCGCTGCGGCTGAACGACGGGGCTGCGAGGACGGCCTGGTTCGGGCTATAAGTCCGCCATGAGAATTCTATTCATCGGCGACCTCGTCGGCCGAACTGGCCGTACGGCGGTCATGACGGAGCTGCCCGGCCTCAAAGAACGGCTGCGCGTGGATTTCACGGTGGTCAACGCGGAGAACGCGGCCGCGGGCTTTGGGCTCACGCTTTCGATTGCGAAAGACGTGTTTGAGGCGGGGGCTGACGCCATCACGCTCGGCAACCATTCCTTCGACCAGCGCGAGCTACTGGGCGACATCGATGGCGAGCCGCGGATCATCAAACCCTTGAACTGGCCTCGGACGCCTGGGCGCGGCGCTGGCGTGTTTGAGGTGGCGGCCGGGCCCGCTTCCGGCAAAAAAGTGCTCGTCACCAACCTGTTAGGCCGCATTTTCATGCAGCCCGTCGATGACCCTTTCCACAGCGTGGACGCGCTTTTGAAGCAGCATCCCTTGGGCCGCGCGGTCGATGCGATCGTCGTGGACATGCACGCCGAGGCGACGTCCGAGATGATGGCCATGGGCCATTTCTGCGACGGGCGCGCCAGCGTTGTGGTGGGCACGCACACCCATGTGCCGACGGCCGACGTGATGATCCTCGAGGGCGGCACGGCTTACCAAAGCGACGCGGGCATGACGGGCGACTATGATAGCGTGATCGGCATGGACAAGGTCGAGCCGGTGAAGCGCTTTCAGACCGGGCTCTCGGGCCGGCCTGAGCCGGCCAAAGGAGCCGCGACGCTCTGCGGCTTGTTGGTCGAAACGGACGACGCCACCGGGCTGGCGCTCAAGGTCGAGCCGCTGCGGGTCGGCGGCAAACTGCCTGAGACCATGCCGTCCTTCTGACTGTCCGCGCGCGGCGCGCGGGGGCCCTGGGCCGATGGACAGGCCTCCCTCTGGCGCCTATTCTTCGCGCCGATTTTGGCGCTGTTTTCTCTTGGCGCTGTTTGTGGCGCGCGGCGCAAAGGGGAGCGAAGGCATGGCCGGCCATTCAAAATGGGCGAATATTCAGCACCGTAAAGGTCGGCAAGACGCGGCGCGGTCAAAGTTGTTCTCCAAGCTCTCCAAAGAAATCACCGTCGCCGCCAAAATGGGCGATCCGGATCCGGAGAAAAACCCGCGCCTGCGCCTGGCGGTGCGGGAGGCGAAAGCGCAGTCCATGCCGAAGGACAATATCGAGCGCGCCATCAAGAAGTCGGTCGCCGGCGAGGGTGAGGCTTATGAAGAGATCCGCTATGAAGGCTATGGCCCGGGCGGCGTGGCGGTGATCGTCGAGGCGCTCACCGATAATCGCAATCGCACGGCGTCGAATGTGCGGTCGATCTTCTCCAAAGCCGGCGGCAATCTCGGCGAGACCGGATCGGTGGGCTTCATGTTCGACCGTGTCGGCCTCGTGCAATACCCGGCCGATGTGGGCGACGCCGACGCGGTGATGGAGGCCGCGATTGACGCGGGCGCGGAGGATGTCGACAGCGCAGAGGATGGCCACAGCGTCTATTGCGCGGCGGGCGATCTGGCGGAGGTCTCCAGCGCGCTGGAGCAGAGCCTCGGCGAAGCGGAGACGGCGAAGCTGATCTGGCGCCCGCAGAACACCAACCCGGTGGATGAAGAGCAGGGCGCTAAGCTATTGAGATTGCTAGAGACGCTCGAGGATGATGACGACGTCCAAAACGTCACCGCCAATTTCGAAATGTCCGACGAGGTGATGGCCAAGCTGGCGGGGTGAGCTGCTCAATCGGAGCGAGCCGCCTTTGCGGCGTGCTCAAGCCTTGGTCAAATCGCCTCGCGCGGCCGCCAGCGCCGCTTCCGCGCTGCGGCGGAGCAATCCGATATCGGAGCCGGCGGGGATGATGTCGGCCTTGAGGTCGGGATCATGGGCGAGGTCATGGGCCGTGACGTCGGCGAAAGGGACGGCGCCCACATAGAGCCCGGCGCGATGGGCGATGTCGCGGAGCCGCCGGTAGGCCGCTTTCACGGCCGCGCCGCCAGGATAACCCGCCGCCGCCGCATAGTCCGACGGACCAAAGAATAGGCAGCCGACGCCTTGGACGGCGGCGATCTCCGCCGCGTTCGCCAGGGCTTCTGGGCTCTCAATTTGCAGGATCAAAAAACCGGTCTCATTCCACCGGAGTTCATAATCCGGATCCGCCCCGAAGTTGGACGCCCTGACCAAGCGCGTGCCGGCGCCCCGGCGGCCGACCGGGCCGAAGCGAAACGCCCGCGCCGCAGCCTCCGCCTGCTCGGCGGTCTCCACGGCGGGGCACATGATTGCTCCAGCCCCGAGGTCTAAGGCGTGTTTGATCCAAGGGTCGTCCCCCTTGGCGACGCGAACGACGGCCGTCGCCCCCCAACGCTCGGCGGCGAGGATTTGCGCATGGGCGGTCTCCATGGCCGCCGGGCCATGCTCGAGATCGATCAGCAGAAAGTCGAAGCCCGCGGCCGCCAGGATCTCCGCGGGCGCCAACGCGGCCATGTCGACCCAAGCGCCGATCACCGGCGGACGTTTCATCTCCACATCGCCGCGCTCTGCGTCGTCCCCCGTGGCGGCTGCGCGTGTGAAAGTCCGTGCGAAGGTCGCCGCCGCGAAACCATTCGGCGTCCATCCGGTCGTCTCAACGCTCATGCGTCCGTCCCATGTTCAATGCCATTGCATGCGCGCTCCGCATTGGGTTCGCCAGGGGCAGGTTTACGCCAAGTGGCGTCGCCGCGGCGAGCCCTCTCGCCCCGCGGAGTGAGCCGGCGAGCCCGCCACGTTTGTCGCGGTGTGGCAACAGTTCTGCCGTCGGAAATGGGTGCGCTGCAGAAACCCACCGCCGCGATCCGCAAAATATGCTGGTTAGCGGGCGGCGCGAGGGCCGATGGCGGTGGAGAGGCTGGGGCTATTGGGTGGCGATGCCTCTCCCCGCCGACCGCGCTCTGGGCTAACTTTTCCAAAGAAAAAGCGCCGCATACGCGACGCTTCTTCCGTGTTCTGTGCGTTTTGGGCGATGAGGGAGTCGCCCAGGACCCAGGCAGGCTTGGGCCCGGCGAGGCGTCAGGCGCTCGCCGCGGCCTGCTCTTCGGCGTCGACCACGTCCGGGTCGCGGAGCACGTAGCCGCGTCCCCAAACCGTCTCGATGTAATTCTCACCCTGGGTCGCTGCAGACAATTTCTTGCGCAGTTTGCAGATGAAAACGTCGATGATCTTCAGCTCGGGCTCGTCGAGACCGCCATAGAGGTGGTTGAGGAACATCTCCTTCGTGAGCGTCGTCCCTTTCCGCAGGGAGAGAAGCTCGAGCATTTGGTATTCTTTACCCGTCAAATGCACCCGGCGGCCGTCGACCTCCACGGTCTTGGCGTCGAGATTGACCTTGATCTTACCGGTGGTGATGACGGACTGGCTGTGACCTTTCGAGCGGCGGATGATCGCGTGAATGCGCGCGATGAACTCGTCCTTATTGAAGGGCTTGGTCATGTAGTCGTCTGCGCCAAAGCCAAAGCCGCGGACTTTGTTGTCGATTTGGCTGAGGCCGGAGAGGATCAAGATCGGCGTGTCGATCTTGGCCACGCGCAGCTGCTTAAGGACGTCATAGCCGCTCATATCGGGCAGCGTCAGGTCGAGCACGATCAAGTCGTAGTCATAGAGCTTGCCGAGGTCGACGCCCTCTTCGCCGAGGTCGGTGCTGTAGACGTTAAAGCCTTCTTGGGTCAGCAGCAGCTCGATGCTGCTGGCCATGGAGCTGTCGTCCTCGATCAGTAGAATTCGCATTGGCGGGTCCCTCGCATGCGCACAGTGGATTGGTTACTGAGAACGCTAGACGTGAAAAGTTAATAAACCTCTCCCGCCTGCGGGGGTATTTGACGTCTAGAAAGGTTAAGAGAATTGGCTGGCGGACGCAAGATATTGTGAGCTTCGGCAGAATATATACGCCAGGCGCCGTCAAACACCGCATGTGGAGGGGTGGCGCCCCAGTGCGATGGTGACGGGTGCGATCAAAAATTTTAAGGCTTTAGGCGGCGCGTGGGTAAATTAAGGGCGTCCCCGCCCCAGGCGTCGTCCCTGTGGCGTGGAAGACGCGTCGCCGCTCTGGAGATGGAAAGGTGGGCGTGTGGGCGCGCGATAGGCGCATAGGGCGCCGATGGTCGGTGGGAAGCGGGGGAGGCTGCCGTCCGCCGCGCGTTCTGGCGCGGACGGCCTAGCCTGCGGCCTTCAGGCCGATATCAGCGCGAGAGCGCTTAAAGTTTGGCGCGGTACTTCTGGATCCGCGTCGTGCGCAGCCCTTGGATGCCGAAACGGTCGATGGACCGGGCCCAAGTTTCGAATTCTTCAAGGCTGATGCCGTAGGTGTCACAGGCCTCCTCCAGCGTGATCAATCCACCGCGAACGGCGGCGACCACTTCGGCCTTTCTCCGGATCACCCAACGGCGGGTTGTCGGTGAGGGCAAATCGGCCTTGGTGAGCTTTTGCCCATCCGGTCCGATCACGAAGTCTACTTGTT
>JBCCTM010000007.1:0-26116 GCA_039198535.1 Pseudomonadota bacterium | reverse complement strand
GGGGGATACGCCGCTTGGGGCCATTGAGGCCCCTGCGCGGCGTTCGCGATGGGGGTCGGGCGCGGCGCGTCGCTAATTCCGACGGCGCCAAGACGGAGCGGCGACGCGGTTCAGCTCTCCAAACGGAGGGGACGTCCCCACCGCCCGCAGCCGCCACGCCCCGACCGCCACACTGCATCGGAGACGCGCCGCAAGGGCGCTGACGCGTCGGCTCCGCCGATAAACCCTTGCCCCGCGCCGCCGACGCAGTGCTGCTGTCAGGGCGAAGCGGCTCCGAACGGAGGGGACTTACAGCCCATCGCCGGACCGACCCAGGAACAGACGCCGCGCAGCGTGTCCGAGCCGATCGGACAGGGGGAGGGTGTTATGAATTTTACAACCAGACGCGTCGGGGTGGGGCTCGCGGCGGCGCTGATCATCGGGAGTGGCGGGACAGCGGCGGCGCAGGTCGCCTCGTCGGAGTTCTATCGCCTATCCACGATGTTCCGCGGCCCAAGCCTCGCGCTCGATGTCTTCAATGGCGGGCCTCAGGATAACATGACCCATCTCGCGCCCGTCGGGAATTTCAGCGGTCAGTTCTGGCGGTTCCGCCCGACCGGCGATGGCTGGCATCGCCTCACCACGCAGTTCCGAGGCGACCGCCTGTGCCTCGATGTCTTTAATGGCGGCGCGTTCAACGACATGCCGCACCTGGCTCCTTGCGCGAACGTCACCGGGCAATTCTGGCGGGTGAGCGTGGAGAAGGAGGGCTTCTTCCGGCTCACGACCAAGTTCCGAGGGTCGCAGATGTGCTTAGACGTCATCAATGGCGGTCCGCAGAATGACCAACCGCGGTTGGAGCCGTGCGGTGATTTCTCGGGTCAGTACTGGCGGATTGCGCCAACGGGCCGCGCCGCGCCGTGAAGCATCAAGCGACGCCGGCGATGGCGGCGATGGCGTCGAGATCGGCATGGGCGGCCATATGGTCGGCCAAGGCGTCGAGGGTCGCGTCCACCTGCGCCTCAAAATCGAGGCCCGCTCCCTTGGCTCCCAATTCGGTTAGGTAGGCGGCGCGGAAGGCGTCGGCGCTGAATAACCCGTGGAGGTAGACGCCTTCCACCCGGCCATCGGCGCTGCGCGCGCCGTCGGTCCGGGGCTTACGCCCCGCCGCCGCTGGACCCTCGATCTCCGCCATGGGCCGGGCGCGATCGGGGCCATCGGTGCGGCCCATATGGATCTCATAACCGCGCAGCGGAGCGCCGCTGGCGATGTGGCGCCCCGTGACCTCCGCCAGGCGCTTGTCGGGGGCCATCACCGTCTCCACATCCAACAAGCCGAGCCCCGGCGTCTCGCCGGGCGGACCGTCTAGCCCGTCCGGATCGCGGATGGCGCGGCCGAGCATTTGATACCCGCCACAGATCCCAAGGACGCGCCCGCCGCGGCGGCGATGGGCGAGCAAGTCGATGTCCCATCCCTCCTCGCGCAGCATGGCGAGATCCGCCCGGGTCGTCTTGGAGCCGGGCAGGATCACAAGGTCGGCGTCGCCGGGCAGCGCCTCCCCCCGCGGAATGATGCGCAGCTCGACGCCCGGCTCCATGCGAAGGGGGTCGAGATCGTCGAAATTTGCGATCCGGGAGAGGGCCAGGCAGGCCACGAGAATGCGTCGGCTTTGCGCGCCGTCCTCCGCGGCCGACGCGGCGGGCCGATGGAGGTCCAACACGTCCTCCGCCGGCAGTCGCGCGGCCCCGTCGAACCAAGGCAGCACGCCGCAACCGCGCCACCCGGTCGCCTCGGCGATCGCGGCGTAGCCATCGTCAAACAGCTTCGGGTCGCCCCGGAATTTGTTGATCATGAAGCCTTGGATCTGGGCGGCGTCCTCCGGATCGAGCACGGCGCGCGTCCCCACCATTTGCGCGATCACGCCGCCCCGGTCGATATCGCCCACCAGCAGCACAGGCGCGTCCGCCGCACGGGCGAAGCCCATATTGGCGATGTCGCCGGCGCGAAGGTTGACCTCGGCCGGGCTGCCGGCGCCCTCGATGATCATCAGATCCGCCTCAGCCTGCAGACGCCGGTAGCTGTCCAGAACGGGCGCCAGGAGGGTGGGCTTCACGTGGGCGTAGGCGGCGGCGCGCAGGGTTTCGCGGCATTGGCCTTGCACCACCAATTGCGCGCCGCGCTCGCTCTCAGGCTTCAGCAGCACCGGGTTCATATCGACCAAGGGAGCGACGCCGCAGGCGCGGGCTTGTAAGGCTTGGGCGCGGCCGATCTCGCCGCCATCGGCGGTGACGGCGGCGTTGTTGGACATGTTTTGCGGCTTGAACGGGCGCACCCGCAGGCCGAGCCGCGTGAAGTGCCGACAGAGGCCCGCCGTCAGCATGGATTTGCCGACATTGGAGCCCGCGCCTTGGATCATGATGGAGGGACGCCGCCGCGCGCCGCTCATCCGCCGGCGCCCCCCGCGACATGCGCCGCGATCATATCGCCGAAGCCCCAAACCAACGTGCCGATGATCAGGATCGGACCTTCCACCGTGCGCAGATCTTGGAAGCGTTTGTTGGTTTCAGCGATCTCCGCCAAGCGGATGTCGAGCGAGGCTAATTTGGGGCCCAACTGGCGGTCGAGCCGACGGCGTGTCTCGTCCCGCGCCTCATGTTCGGCCCCGTGCATCATCTGAGCGATCTCACATTGCTCCATTTGGATGGCGTGGAGCGCGTCCGAATAGGCGACGCGGGCGCGCATGGAGAAGACGGAGACGAGAACCGCGTAGACCACCAAAACCGCGCCGCCGCGCTGGAACATCAGATTGCCGTAGCGCGCCTCCGCCCAGGCGAAGGCCGCCAGCACCAGGGTCGCGCCCGTCCAGATCAGAAAACCCCGTTTGAAGAGTTGGTCGACGCCAAGAGCGGCGATCCCGTCAGACAGGCGCGACATCCACGCTTTGAGCGTCTCCGAGGCGCTCGTCTCGCTGGCCGCGGCCCCGTCGGCCATCGCCGCCATGCGCGCGGCGTCGCCATCGACCGTTCCAGCGTCGGGCGCTTCACCGCCGGCGGCTTTTTCCGAGGGACGCCTCGACGCCGCCGCGCGGGGCGGTTCTGTGGGGCCGTCTGCCATGGCGGTCTTTCTATGGCGCGCGTGCGGGGGAGGACGGGGAGGACACTGGGAGAGCCTGCGTTTTAGAACTCGACGCCCGCTTGCGCTTTGACGCCAGAGCGGAACGGATGCTTCACCAGCGTCATCTCCGTCACCAAATCTGCGGCGTCCATCAACGCGTCCGGGGCGTTCCGACCGGTGAGCACCACATGGGTGTCGGCTGGTTTCTCTTCCGCCAGGAACGAGAGCACCTCTTCAAGCGCGATGTAATCATAACGGAGCGCGATGTTGATCTCATCGAGCAGAACCATGCGGCGGCTCGGGTCGCGGATCAGCTCTTTTGCCTTCGCCCAAGCCGCCTGCGCCATCTCGATGTCCCGCGCCTTGTCTTGGGTCTCCCAGGTGAAGCCTTCTCCCATGGTGTGAAATTCGCAGAGATCAGCGAAGCGCTCTTGGATCAACTGCCGCTCGCCGGTGGGCATGGCCCCTTTTATGAATTGCACCACGGCGCACGGAAACCCATGGGCGATGCAGCGGAAGATCATGCCGAATGCGGCGGAAGACTTACCCTTGCCTTTGCCGGTGTTGACGATGATCAAGCCTTTCTCAGCCGTTTTATCGGCCATCATTTTATCGCGCACGGCCTTCTTTTTGGCCATCTTGGCGGCGTGTTTGGCGAGATCTTCCGTGTCGGCGATGTCGGCCATGGGCGGGTTCCTTCTTTTTTCGATCCCGCATCAAACACTCCGCGGCGGTCAGGCGCAACGGGGCCGGCCGCCACATACTAAGCGGCGCGCTCCCGCTCGATCACAAAGCGCGCGCCTTGGCGATCCGCCAACAACAGTCTCCCGTCGCCCAGATCCGCATCCAACGCGCCGCCCTGCCCGCGCAGCCGCTCGACCGCCGCTGCGGGGGCGTGGGTCGGAAAGGCGGGGATCCAATAGGTGAAGGGTCCGCGGAGCGCGTCGGGGATCGCCTCAGCGGTGGCGACGCGGGCGTCGCCGCATCTGATCGACCAACGGGGGCCGGCCGGCCCCGCCTCCACCGCGTCGAGACGCCAGCCGAACAGATCCGCATAGAAGCCCGCCACGGCCAGTGGATCGGCGGCGTGATAGAAGCGGCGCGGGCCGGGCGCTCGGGAGGACAGCCAATTCTCTCCGCCCTCGAGGACGGAAAAACCCGCGCCGGCCGGGTCCCGGATCAAAGCGAACCGGCCGCCGCCTGGGACCGGTTCTGGGCCAAGTTCGATGGTGGCGCCGGGCCAGGCGCGTGTGGCCGCTAAGCAGACGTCTAAGTCGGCGACGCCCACATAGGACATCCAAAAAGACGGCATGCCGCGCGCCGCCAAGGCTTCAGGCATTGGGAAAGCTGCGGCGATCGCGCGCGCCTCGCGCAGAGCGCTCCATGGCGCCGCTCTGGAAGATGTTTCGCTGGGCGCCTGCGCGACGCTGTAGTCGCCTGAGCCGTCAAAACGCCAGCCGAAGATCTGTTCGTAATCGGCCTTCGCTTGCGCGAGGTCGAAGGTGGAGAGATCGGTCCAGAGGAATTCCGGCATGTCGGCCCGCGCCGCCTCAGGCGCCCTTGGCTTCGAATTCGCGCTTCAAAGCGTCGACGGCGCGTTGGGCGTCGGCGGTGAGTTCAACCCCTGGGATCTCAAACGTCTTTGAGATCTCCGTCCACGCCGCCTCGTCGGTTTTGCGGAGCACTGAGCCTTCGAACTCGGCGCCGTCATCGATCATGAGACGCTGGTGCAGGATCGCGCCTTTCACCTGCGCCGTCGCGCCGAGGCGCACCGTGCGCGCGGTCACACGACCGTCCACCATGCCAGAGATCTCAACGTTTTCGGCCACCACATCGCCTTTGAAACGGGCGCCAGGGCCGATCATCAGCGTTTTTGCGAACAGATCTCCGTCCAGCGCGCCGAACAGCTCCACCGACCCGTCGGTCATCACCGCGCCGCTGATGTTGAGGTCGCGCTGGATCACCGTTGTCCGGCCGCCCGCCACTTGCGTCGCCATCCGTTCTTTGACCGGATCTCGCATCGTCATCCCCCGCCTTGTCCATGCTGTCGAACTGGGCCAGCCCCCGTATCCACAACGGCATGTCCAATAACGGGTTGCAAGGGCTGTGCGCCGAGAGGCGGCGGGGAAAGGATCAGTCGCTCAAGACAAGTTGGGTCTGGGTCACCAGGGCCACGTCTTTACCATCCTCGCGGGTGATCTTGCTTTGCCACAAGGAGACCCGTCGACCCACGGAGACCGGGCTGGCCACCGCGGTCAGCTCCGCCCCTTCCGCGGCCCGCCCTAGGAAATTGGTTTTGCTTTCAATTGTGGTTGTGCCGGAGGCGCCCGTCGGCAAGGCGAGGAACGCGCCGATGGCGGCCACGCTGTCGGCGAGCGCCATCACCGCGCCGCCATGGACGCTCGCGCCCACGGTGCAGTGATGCGCGGCGACGCGCAGGGTGGCGGTCACCCGCTCCGGCGTCGCCTCCGTGACATGGACGCCGAGCTCGGCGGAGAAGGGCATGCTGTCGGCCAAATTGGCGGGGGCGCTGGTCATGAAGAGCTCTTTTGATTGCTAAGGTGCGCGGGGTGTGTGGTTACAAACGCCGCCGCGCGGGCTGCAATAACCTGCGAGGTTATGGCGAAGGCGCGCGAGGCGGGCTTGGGGGAGGAACAGTGCTTTGACGGCGCGCTTCGGCGATTTTCTGCGGAACGCCCGTCTGGCGTCGGGGCTGAGCCAGCTGGCGCTTGGGCTGCGGGCGGACGTCTCGGCGCGTCACATCTCATATCTGGAGGCCGGCAAAGCGCGCCCGAGCCGAGAGATGGTGTCTCGCCTGGCCGAATGCCTGGGCGCTGCGGAGTATGAGCGGGATAGATGGTTGCTGGAGGCCGGTTTCGCACCATCGCCTCGCCAACACCGCGCGTTGGATGACGCCGCGCTCGCTCCCTATTTGGCCGCGGTGGACCGGTTGCTGGAGCGCCATGATCCCTATCCGGGCTGGGCGCTGGACGCCGATTGGAAGGTCATCCGGTGGAACCGCGCGGGCGCGCGGCTCCTCAATGAAGTGGGACTTGGCGAGGTCGGACCTGGCGAGGTCGGACTTGGCGAGGTCGGACTTGGCGAGGTCGGACTTGGCGAGGTCGGACTTGGCGAAGTGGGACTTGGCGAAGACGCCTGCCTCGTCGCGGCCTTGGCCGCCGATCCAAGCCTCGGCGGGCGGCTCGTGAACTGGCGCGAGGTTTCCGCTCATCTGGCTCACCGTTTGGCCGCCGAGGCCCGGAGGCGAGACGATCGGGCCTTGGCGCAGATCGCTTCGGAATTGTCGGCGGCGGCGCGCGGATCGGATGAGCGGAGCGAGAGCGCCGCGCCGGGCGACGCGGCGTTGGCGACAATTCTAGAGATCAACGGCGCGCGTCTCTCTTTGGTCTCTCTGCTCAGCGTCTTCAACACAGCCGACGATCGGACCTTGGCCGACCTCCGGATGGAATTGTTCTTTCCAACCGACGCCGCGACGGCCGCCTATTTCGGAACGCCGCGCCCAAGGGCCGGCGATGAGTCGGCGATCGGTCGGCGATCGTGACGCCGCGCAGTGCGGCCCGATGTGACAGGTCGAGGCCAATGCGCGCGCCTGGTTTTGGCGTCGCTTGCCCGTTGGACGACGCTCGTCAATAACATCTTTATGACAGTCTCTTTCCCCCGTGTGCTCCGACAGTGCATGAACGTCTTTCCTGTTTTTGTTGCGTTTATTTTTTTGTCGCCGCTTGTTCTCAGCGCTCCCGCCGAGGCGCAAACGGCGCCCGCCGGCGGGCCGGGGGGCTCGGTCCGGGTGTTGGTGAACGAGGACGCGCCGTTCGTCATGTTCGAGGACAATGGCGAGATCACCGGGTTCTCGGTTGATCTCTGGCGCGAGATCGCCCGGCGGTTGAAGCTTGAGAGCGTGATCGAGGATGAGCCGGTGTTCGCGCAAATGTTGGAGCGCGTGGTGGCGCGCGAGGCCGATCTCGCCATCGCCAATATCTCCATCACCGCAGAGCGCGAGGCGCGGCTCGACTTTTCCCAGCCCTATTTCGACAGCGGCATGCAAATCCTGCTGCGCATCGACGGCGCGCCCGCGCCGAGCTTTCTGCGCGCGGTCTGGGAGAGCCCGGCGCCGACCATCGCCGGCCTCGGCTTGCTCGCGCTCCTCGCCGTCGCCCATGTCATCTGGGCGTTTGAGCGGCGCACCAACGCCTCCATCCGCGAGACCTATCTGGGCGGGGTGTGGGACGCGTTTTGGTGGGCGTTCATCAGTTTGACCACCGGCGGCGGGGAGCGGCCGGAGGCGGTGGCCACGCGCATCCTCGCCATGGTGTGGGTGCTGCTCGGCTTGTTGATCGTCTCAAGCGTCACGGCGGGGATCACCACCTGGCTCACGGTGCAGCAGCTGTCGGGCGGCGTCTCCAGCTACCGCGACCTCACGGGCATGCGGGTGGGCCTCAGCCCCGGCACCACCCACGCCCGCTTCGCCGAGGAGCGCGGCCTGCCGTATCTGCCTTATCGGGACACCATTGAGATCCTTGAGGCGCTGCAGGCCGGGGACCTCGACGCCACGATCATCGACGCGCCCGTGGCCCAGTATTTCGCGCGCAACGAAGGGGCGGGCGTCGTCACGCTGGCGGGACCGGTGTTCGCCCCCGATAAATATGGCATCGCCTTCCCCGATGGCTCGCCGCTGCGCGAACCGGTGAACCAGCAACTGTTGGCTATCCTGGAGGACGGCACGTTTCGCCGGCTCCACCGGCGCTATTTCGGCGGCGAAGAGGGGCGCTGAACACCGTCTCGCCCCGGAACACATTGTTCACTATGGGCGCCCTAATCATCATGGGCGCGCGCCTAATATTCACGATCATGACACAGCGCCCGGGGAGCTTTCCCAGGCGGGCAAGGAAAGGAAACGTCATGATCTCGTTTATGAAGCGCCAAGCTCAGTATGCCGGCGTCGCTGCGACGGCGCTCGCCTTCAGCGCCGGCCTGGCCGTCGCCCAGGCGGTTCCCGTCAGTGAGAACGCGCAACGCCTGATCGACCGTGACGACGCGGTGTTCATGATGCTCGATCACCAAGCGGGCTTGATGCAGATCGTCGAGGACATCGATCAGACGCAGCTGCGGGCCAATGTCTCGGCGAAGGCCAAGGTGGCGGAGTTCTTTGGGATCCCGGTGATCGCGTCGACTTCCGTCCCCGAAGGACCGAACGGTCCGCTGATCCCCGAAGTGACCGCCAATGCGCCCTCGGCCGTGGTGATCGACCGGGCCGGGCCGATCAACGCGTGGGATGACGCGCGCATCCGCGCGGCGGTGGAGGCCACGGGGCGGCGCACGGTCGTCATCTCCGGCATCCTCACCAGCGTGTGCGTCGCGTTCCCGGCGATTGAGATGGCGGCCCAGGGCTACAACGTCATCGCGGTGATTGACGCCTCGGGCGATTACAGCGATCTCGCCAGCCAAACCACCATCGCGCGACTGCAACAGGCGGGCGTGACCGTGGAGAGCACCTTTTCCGTGCTGAGCCAGGTGCATGGCGCGTGGAATGCGGAGAACACGGCTCTGATGGCCGAGGCTTACTCGGACGTCGCGCCGGCCTACGCCTCTGTCCTGCAGAGCTACGCCGCCCAGGCGGGCTCGCGCTGATCTGAGCTGCAGAGAGCGGGGAGGGGCGTGCGGAGCGATCCGCGCGCCTCTTCCGCTCTTTCGGCGATCTTGTTGCTCAGGGTCGGGACACCATTTCTACAGGATAGGGATCCTTTCAGCGTTTGGAGACGCCCATGCAGTTCAAAGACGAAGCTGCGATCGCAGGTCTGTTCGATCGATTGGCGCAGACCGAGCGCGACACCGCCCCGAGGGATCCCGCGGCGGAGGCCTATCTGCGTCGGCGGCTCGCGGGGCAGCCCAACGCGCCCTATTACATGGCGCAGACCATTATCGCGCTTGAGGCGGCGCTGGAGGCGTCACAGGCGGAGGCCCGCGCGCGGCAAGCGGAGCGGTCGGAGCCAGCGGACCCCCAGGGGCGCGCTCCTCGGGAGGGCGGCGGCTTTTTGGCCGGCGCGGCGCAGACGGCGCTCGGCGTCGCCGGTGGACTGCTGGTGGTGGACGCGCTCGGCGCGCTCGGCGGCGCCGCGGCCGCGCCCCAGGAGGAGATGGCGGCGACGCCCGCTGAAGATCCCGCCGCCTGCGGCCCAGATGCGGAGATCGGGGCGGACGCGGCCGAGGGCGGAGATTGGCTCGACGATCTGGGCGGCGTCTTCGACGTCTTCAACTGACAGAGGCCCAAGGAGGCCCAAGGAGGCCTGTTGAGGCGGCCCGTCTAAGAGGCGTCGTCATCCGCGCAAGGCGACGCCCCCGCATGCGCCGCCGCGGCCGCCGCGCCGGCGTCGGTGAGCGCATAGACGCCGCGGCTGATCCGCTGAAACCAGCCATAATGGTCATCGGCCATGATATCGCGCGCCCGGGAGACGCCGGTTGTCGCCGCCACATCCGCCGCTTTGGCCGGGCCCGAAGCGGCCAGAGACCCGGCGCAGCGCATCGCGTCTTGGCGGTAAGCGGTCATCATCGGGCCGCCGCGCCGCGCCGCGCCGCCTCGGACGGGATCGCCCTCGCGGCGCTGGAATTCGCGCAGCAATCGGTCTCGTCGCGCGGGGCTGCGCCGCGGGCGGAACGGTCCGGGATCGGCGTGAACCTCAACAAACCCGTCCGCGAGGCGGATGGTGATCAAACCGAGCCCCAAGCGCCGGGCGAGGCCCAGATTGCGCTTCAGCGCCTTGGCGAACGCGGCGCCGGCTCCCCGCGGCGCGGCGATATAGACAGCCTCGCTCAGCGCCTGGCGCTCGATCGCTTGATGAAACAGGGACAAGGTGAAGCCCGTCTTCAATTCGATGATCAGTGGCGGCTCGTCGCCTCTGCGCGCCACCAGATCCGCCGGGCCGATCTCGCCCTTCACGTCATACCCCTGCGCGCTCAAATACGCTTTGAGCGGCGGGTACAGGTCTGTCTCGACGACGCGCTCCGCCATCCGGCCCCTACGGTCTTGCGCCCCTTCGCCTCTCTCGCCCTTGGGATCTGACGGGGCGGCGGCTCGGCTCGCTGCGGCTTTGGCATTGGTCCGCGCGCCATCGCAACAGGCGTCACGCGCGGGCTTTCCTTTTCGCCGGATCAAGCGCATATCCCAGCCACAGCCGACCAGGGCCCCGCCGGATCGTCGCCGCGATATCGGCGGAGACCCGGGCCGCCGATCCAGGAACCCACCCGGGAGGCCGCACGCCCATGACGTCTCAACCCGCCTCGCCGCGACAAACCGCTGAGATCCGAGAGGCGCTCACCTTTGACGATGTCCTGCTGGTGCCTGGCGCCTCGGAAGTGCTGCCCGCCACAGCCGACACGCGGACGAAACTGACCCGAGAGATCGAACTGAATATCCCGCTGATCTCCTCAGCCATGGACACGGTGACCGAAGCGGAAATGGCCATCGCCATGGCGCAGGCCGGCGGCCTGGGCGTGTTGCACCGCAACCTCTCCATCGAGGAGCAGGCGGCCCAGGTCACGCGGGTGAAGCGCTTTGAGAGCGGCGTCGTCTACGATCCCGTGACGCTGCGGCCCGATCAAACGCTGGACGACGCCAAGCGTCTGCAAGCCGCCCATGACATCACTGGCTTTCCGGTGGTGGACCGCGCCGGCGGCCTGGTGGGCATCCTCACAAATCGCGATATGCGCTTCGCGGAGAACGGCGGGACGCCGGTGTCCCAGCTGATGACGGCGGAGAACCTGGCCACCGTGCGCGAGCCGGTGGATCTCGACGACGCCAAGCGGATGCTGCAGCGCCGCCGCATTGAGAAGTTGCTGGTGGTCGACGGCGATGGCCGTCTGGTGGGCCTGCTCACCGTGAAGGATATCCTGAAAGCGGTGCTGAACCCGCAAGCCTGCAAAGACGGCATGGGCCGGCTGCGCGTCGCCGCCGCCTCGACGGTGGGCGATGACGGATTTGAGCGCTCCCAAGCGCTGATCGACGCGGGTGTGGATCTGATCGTCATCGACACCGCCCATGGCCATTCCTCCCTCGTGGCCCAAGCGGTCACGCGCATCAAAGCGCATTCCAACGCAGTGCAGGTGGTGGCGGGCAATGTGGCCACTGCGGAGGCCACCCGCGCCTTGCTGGATGCGGGCGCGGACGCGGTGAAGGTGGGCATCGGGCCGGGCTCGATCTGCACGACGCGGATCGTCGCGGGCGTGGGAGTGCCGCAGCTGACCGCCATCATGGAATGCGCGGAGGCGGCGGATGCGGCCGGCGCGCCGGTGATCGCCGATGGCGGCATCAAGTTTTCCGGAGATCTCGCCAAGGCCGTGGCGGCGGGCTCCCATTGCGCCATGGTCGGCTCGATTCTGGCGGGCACCGATGAGGCCCCGGGCGAGGTGATCCTCTATCAGGGACGCAGCTTTAAATCCTATCGCGGCATGGGCTCGATCGGCGCGATGGCCCGCGGCTCGGCGGACCGCTATTTCCAAAAAGAAGTCAACGACACCATGAAGTTGGTGCCCGAGGGTGTCGAGGGGCAGGTGCCCTATAAGGGCGGCGTCGGCGCGGTGCTGCACCAGCTGGTCGGGGGCCTACGCGCCGCCATGGGCTACACGGGCTGCGCCGACATCGACGAGATGCGCCGCAATTGCCGCTTTGTGCGGATCACCAACGCCGGCTTGCGGGAGAGCCATGTCCATGACGTCTCGATCACCCGCGAGACGCCGAATTATCGCGCGGGGTGAGCCCGCCTTGACCCGGGAGGATCGCGCATGCCGGATTTTGAAACAGTGCGCGTCGCGCCCGACGCCGACGAGCCGCGCATCGCGCGCCTGCTGCTGAACCGCCCGGAACGCTACAACGCCATCAACGATCAGACGCCGCGGGACATTCGCGCCGCGGTCGACTGGGCGGAGCGCGAGGCGGAGATCCATGTGATCATCGTCGAGGGGGCCGGCCCGGGTTTCTGCGGCGGGTATGATCTGGCCGATTCCGCGGCGACCTCCGCCGACGGCGTTCTCGATCACCCCTGCCAGCAAGAGCGCGCGCCCTGGGATCCCATGGACGACTACGCTTTTATGAAGCGCAACACCGAAGACTTCATGAGCCTCTGGCGCTGTTCGAAGCCGACCATCGCCAAAGTGCACGGCGCGGCGGTGGCAGGCGGCAGCGATATCGCGCTCTGCTGCGATCTGCTGGTCATGGCCGAGGACGCCCGCATCGGCTACATGCCAACCCGAGTCTGGGGATGCCCGACCACCGCCATGTGGACCTATCGGTTGGGTCCGGCGCGGGCGAAGCAGATGATGTTCACGGGCGACACGCTGACGGGCGCGCAGGCGGCGTCCTGGGGACTTGCAAACATCGCCGCGCCCGCCGCGCAGCTTGATGCGGAAACCATGGCGCTCGCCCGCCGCATCGCCGGCGTGCCGCGGAGCCATCTCGCCATGCATAAGATGGTGGTGAACCAGGTGCTTCTGACCATGGGGCTCGAGCAAACCCAAATGCTCGCCACTGTGTTCGACGGCGTCACGCGTCATAACCCGGAAGGCGTTTGGTTTCGCCGCTACGCGCAGCAAGAGGGCTTTAAGGCCGCCGTCGCGTGGCGGGACAGCGGCGCGCCGATCCCGGAGGGAGACGACGCCAGGGCGCGGATCCGCGAGATGGAGGCGGCGTCGCGCCTGCGCGATGGAGATCAGGAAGACCCGTGAGCCGCGGTTGCTCCAAAGCGGATGGCCCTTTTTCCCGCTTCAACTGGCGCTCGCCACCCCCATCGTCACCCGCCTTATGTTGCGACGCAACAACATGTGTCGCCCATCAGTTTTGAACGTTTGATGGGCGCCGGGAGGGTCAGCGCGGGTCCGCGGCCCCGACCATTGTGGCAAATTGCTGATTTATCTCATGTTTTCGTGAGCGCCTTGCGACGCCAGGGTCCGAATGAGCCCGCCTATTTTTCAGGCGTTTTTCGCGGGATGGTTACTCTCGATCCAAAATCTCAAATTCCTTTGGAGCGCTGAAGCTTAATCGCTTTGCACCGTCACATTTCCTTCGCAGTATCGTCAGCATGAAACGGCGAGATGCTAAAAAACTAGGCAATTGAGGAGAGCGTTTCCGATGGGAGACAGTCTGAAGTATGTGACAAGCGGGCGCGTGACTGGGATGGTCGCCGCCGCGGCGCTGGGCGCCTTCGGGGCGAGTGCGGTCGCCCCGAGCGTTGCGCAGGCGGATGAAGCCGCGAAGCCGCCCCCGGGCTGGATTCTGGGCGTCGACGTCCGCGTCCGCTCTGAGACCGTTGAACAGAGTAATTTCGCTGAAGACGCGCTCGCCAACACGATCCGCCCGCGCGTCTCGCTGCAGTCGCCCTGGTTCAGCAATGTCCGGGTGTTCGGCGAGTTCGAAGCGGTTCTGGCTTTTGGGCCTGAGGAATTCAATAACCCGGCCGTGGGCAATCCGCGCTTTCCCGTCGTCGCCGATGTGGAGAGCCAGGAGATCAACCAAGCCTATGTGGAGGCCAAGCCCTTTTCCGGCGGTTATGTGAAAGCCGGCCGCTTCCGCGAGGTGATCGGCAATCAACGCTTCTTCGGCGGCGTCGATTGGCGCCAGAACAACCAGACCTATGATGGCGCGAAGGCGACGCTGACGGATTTCTTGCCGGATACCCAGTTCTATTACGCGTATTTCGGCAATGTGAACCGGATTTTCTCAGAAGAGTCGCTGGCGAGCGTCGGCGGTCTGCAGGGGGACCTGGAGAGCAACATCCATCTCGGCGAGGTCATCTATGGCGGCGCGCCGTTTGGGACAGTGCGGGTCTACAACTACTACACGGATGTGCAAGCCAACGCCGATGTGTTGTCGAATAACAGCTTCGGGATCAACTACAGCGGCAATGTTCCACTCGGATCGGGTTTTAGCTTCAAGCCATACTTGGAATACGCGTTCCAGACAGATACGGCCGACAATCCGATCGACTATCAGGCGCATTATTACCACATCCAACCGGCCGTCTCCTATGGCGGTTTCAAATACGGCGTGGTGACGCTGACGCCCGGCTTTGAGGTGTTGGGCAGCGACGACGGCGTGCGCGCTTTCCAAACGCCGTTCGCGACGCTCCACAAATTCAATGGCTTCGCCGACCAGTTCCTGGTGACCCCAAATGTGGGCCTGCAGGACCTCTATGTGGACGCCACCGTGAAACTGCGGGGCTTTGACGGGCCTGCGGGTGGTTTCTTGAACGGCACGCTGCTGAAAGTCGCCTATCACGACTTCAACACCGATGAGGGCAATGACGACATCGCCTCCGAGTTCAACGCCTATGTTCGCATGCCTCTGACGCCGATCCTGAAGGGTCTGTATGTGGAAGCGAAATATGCGGACTTCATGGACGATGAAGACACCGCAGTGCGCGGCGCGGATGTGAAGAAGTACATCTTCGGCCTCGGGTATAAGCAGAGCTTTGACCTAACCAAGATCCTCGATGATCTGAAATAGGGGCGACAACCGAGCACGCCTGAACACGTGGCGACCCGTCCCGGCGGCCTTGCGAAAAGGCCTCTGGGGCGGGTTTAATACGTTGTGGGATCCTCTTTTTGGAGTGCGTCGTGAAAATTGGCGAAGCCGCGGCGGTGGCGGGGCTCACCGTTAAGACGGTGCGATATTACGCGGATATCGGCCTGGTCGCCCCGGCGGGCCGGGACCCGGCGAGCCGATATCGCGATTACGGTCCAGGCGAAGTCGCAAAGCTCAACCTGGTCCGCCGCGCGCGCTCTTTTGGCTTCAGCGTTGACGAATGCCGCAATCTTGTGGCGCTTTTTGAGAATGAGCGGAGGGCCAGCGCCGATGTCAAAGCGCTGGCTTTGGAGAAGCGGGCGGCCCTCGACGCTCAGCTTGAGGAGCTCCAAGCGCTCCGTCGCGCGCTCGATGGCATGATCGACGCCTGTCCCGGCGATGAACGCTCGAATTGCGCGATCCTTGACGGGCTGAGCGGAGCCGCGCGCAAGGCGGCGGGATGATCGCGGTTCAGCCGGGTGCGATCAGATGAGCGTAGGACCCGAGGACGCGGCCGAGCATCGCCCCCATGTCGGGCTGCGGCGCTCCTGCGGCGTCCCAAGCCTCGAAGAGGGCGGAGACGCCTGGATCCCGAGACGCCTGCACGCTGTAGTGATGCTCATGGCCGTAGAAGACCGCGCCGGGGTCGCCAAAAGGGCCAGCCTCGCGGAGACGCAGCCGCCGATAACCGAGTTGGAGCCGACGCTCGGCGAAGCTGACGGAAACAGGGAGCATGCCCGCCATGGGCCACCGTCGCCCGTCGGCGTCTATGAGCCCTTCACCCAAAGCCATGTAGCCTCCGCATTCGCCATAGATCCACGCGCCGCGAGCCGCCGCGCGGCGGAGGCCGCTGTGAAACGTCAAGGCGCCTGAAAGCGTGGGCGCGTGCAGCTCAGGATACCCGCCCGGCAGATAAACGGCGTCGGCGGACGCGTCCGGCGGCTCGTCTTGGAGCGGGGAGAAAAATACGATCTCTGCGCCCGCCGCGCGCCAGTCCGCCAACACATGCGGATAGATGAAGGCGAAGGCGTCGTCCCGCGCCACGGCGATCCGGCCGCCCAAAGGGGGGATGATGGGCGGCGTGCGGACGGGCGAGGGAGGACCGGCCAGCGGATGCGCGGCAGCGATGATCGCGTCGAGGTCTAGGCGCTCTGCGATCAGATCCGCCGCCCCTTCAATAAAGGCGTCGAGATCGGGGCGCTCGCGCGCTTGAACCAAACCGAGATGCCGGGATGGGGTGCCGAGCGCCGGGCTTCGGGGCAACGCGCCCCATACTGTCACGCCGCAGCGGGCCAAGGCGTCCGTCGCTAATCGGGCGTGGCGCGCGGAGCCGACGCGGTTGAGGATCACGCCGCCGAGGCGCAGATCAGGGCGTAACGCTTTGAGCCCAGCGGCAAGGGCGGCCGCTGTCTGAGCTTGCCCGTCCATATCCAGCACCAGAGCGATCGGCGCGTCCCGCGCCGCGGCGAGGTCGGCCGCGGACCCCCTCGCACGCCCCTTCGCCGCCGGGGCGGCCGCGCTGTCGAGCACGCCCATGGCGCCTTCGATGACCAGCAGCTCCGCCGCCTCGGCCGCCGCCGCCGCCCGCGCGCGCAGCTCGGCCCCGCCCATGGCCCAAGGGTCGAGCGTGATGGCCGGGGCGCCCGTGGCGGCGCTGTGGAAGGCCGGGTCGAGATAGTCGGGCCCGCTTTTGGCGGCGGCGACGCGCAGTCCTCGTCGACGCAAGGCCCGCAAAAGGCCGAGGGTGGTCACGCTTTTGCCCGCGCCCGATCGCCCCGCCGCCACCAGCAACGCGCGCGGGCCCTCACGCCCTGGAGGCGGCGGTTGATCCGGCATATTTCCCCTCGGTGAGACAACGGGTAAGCAGGCGAACAGGGCGGCGCCCGGCGGCTTCGGTCAACAGCGCGCGTCGCCTCGCCGCAGTCGCGCGGTCTAGGCTCAGAAAGCTCCAGGGCGGAGCGTCGCTGCGGGTTGAGGGATGTCGGATCAAGGCGACGGCGCGGGCGCGCCAAGAGAGCCAAGAGAGCCACAGCGGGAGAGGGAAGGGGAGGCCGCCAGCTCCGGCTCGCGCGGCGCGGCCGGTCCAACCCTCCGCACGGGCTTCACCACCGGCGCCTGCGCCACCGCCGCCGCCGCCGGCGCCGCCCGCGCCATCGCCACCGGGCGCTTTCCTGAAACGGTGGAGATCCGCTTGCCCCGAGGACAACGCCCGCAGTTTGCACTAGTCGACGCCGTTCTCGGACAAACAAGCGGTTCGAAAACAGACGCCGTCGCTTGGCCTGTTCCTTGGGCGCGGGCGGCGGTGGTGAAAGACGCCGGCGACGACCCGGATGTGACCCATGGCTCCCGCGTACAGGTGACGCTTCGCCCGGCGCCGGCTGGCGCGGGCGTGGTGTTCCGCGCCGGCGAAGGGGTTGGTCGGATCACAAAACCGGGCTTGCCCTTGCCGCCCGGCGAGCCGGCCATCAACCCCGTTCCCCGCGCCATGATCACCGAGGCGTTGCGCGACGCTTGGATCGAACGCGGACCGGCGCTGGATGTGGAGGTGGAAGTCGCGATCCCCGGCGGTCGTAAGCTCGCCGAGCGCACCTGGAACCCGAGGCTCGGCATCGAAGGCGGCCTCTCCATCCTCGGCACCACCGGGATCGTCCGCCCGTTCTCCTGCGCGGCTTGGATCGCATCGATCCATCGCGGCGTGGACGTGGCGCGGGAAAGCGGGGCGGGGCATGTGGCCGGAGCCACGGGAGCGACATCGGAACGGGTGGCGCAGGGGCTCCACAGATTGCCCGATTGGGCCATGCTCGACATGGGCGATTTCGCCGGTGGGCTCCTCAAATATCTGCGGGATCACCATGGCGGCGTGATCCGTAGGCTGACGCTCGCCGGCGGGTTCGCGAAGTTGACCAAGCTCTCCCAAGGCGCGCTTGATCTGCATTCGGGCCGGAGCCAGGTGGATTTCGCAGCCTTGGAGGCCATGGCGGACGGGTTGGGCGGGCCGGCGGGCGCGATCCGGGGCTGCAACACCGCCGCCCAAGCCTTGGAGTTGATGGGCCCTCCCTTGGCCCGCCGCGTGGCCCATGGCGCGCAGAAAACCGCAATCGACACGTTGGCGGGCGCGCCCGTCGAAGTGGAGGTGCTCATCGTCGATCGCTCTGGCGCGCCCGTGGCGCAAACCGCGTTTCGCGGGCCTGATTAGCGATGCGCGCGGTGTTGATTCTGGGCGGCACGGCGGAGGCGCGACGGGTCGCCGAAATCCTCGGCCAACGGCGCCTCACGCAGCCGAGCGCGCCGGAGCCTGTGCTGTCGCTGCTGGGCCTCACCGCCGCCGCGGCGCCGCCGGGGGTCACGCTCCGCCGGGGCGGCTTTGGCGGGCCAGCCGGCCTCGCTGCGGAGATCCAACGCCTTGGCGCAGGCGCGGTGATTGACGCGACCCATCCTTTCGCCGCCCAGATGCCGCGGCGCGCCCGCGAGGCCGCCGCCGCCGTCGATGCGCCGCTGCTCCGGCTGGAGCGCCCAGCTTGGCGCCCGCGCCTGGGAGAGCCGTGGATCTCGGCGGCGAGCCTCGCCCACGCCGCCGCGCTGATCCCACCGGGCGCGCGGTTGTTTTTGGCCGTGGGGCCGGGCGGCGCGGCCCCGTTCCGCGTCCGCGCCGACCGTTGGTGCGCGCTCCGCCGGGCGGAGGCGAGCGACGCGCCTTTCCCGCTGCCCCATGGGCGATGGGTGGTCGGTTCGCCGGGGGATCAGGCGTCCGAGCGCGCGCTCTTCTCGACGCTGCGGGTCTCAGGCCTGGTGGTGAAGAACAGCGGCGGAGATCGCGCGAAGCTGGACGTCGCGCAGGATCTCGGCCTGACCGTTTGGATGATCCAGCGCCCCGCCCGCCCGCCTGGCGGAGAGCGCGCGGCGACCGTTGAGGAAGCGCTGGTCTGGTTGGACGCTCTGCGCGCGCAGGGCCAGTTTTAGCCGACGAAGCTCTTCTCGTAGACGAAGGCGGCGGGACGGTTGTTGGCGCCTTCCTGAAGCCCGGCCTTCTCGCAGATCGCCTTGAGATCCGCCAACATCTCTGCAGACCCGCAGATCATCACTCTGTCTTGCTCCGGGTCCAGCGGTCCGCCGCCCGTCACCTCGAAGAGCTTTCCACTTTCGATGAGATCGGTCAGGCGGCCCTGCAGCTGAAAGGGCTCCCGCGTGGCGCTCGGCACGTATTTGAGCTTGCCCTGCGCAGCCTCGCCCACCAACGGATCGTCCTTCAGGCTCTCCACCAGCTCGCGTCCATATTCGAGCTCAGCCACTTCGCGGCAGGTGTGGCAGAGCAGAACCTCATCGAATTTCTCATAGGCCTCAGGCTCGCGAATGAGGGAGGCGAAGGGCGCGATGCCGGTGCCGGTGGCGAAGAAGAATAGGCGCTTTCCCGGCAGAAGCGCATCGAGCACGAGGGTGCCCACGGGTTTCGGCCGCATCACCACCTCGTCGCCGACTTTGATGTGCTGCAGGCGCGAGGTGAGCGGGCCGTCCTCGACTTTGATCGAGTAGAAATCGAGTTTTTCGTCCCAGGCCGGGCTGGCGATCGAATAGGCGCGCAGCAGTGGCTTGCCGTTGTTCTCCGCCGGGTCGTAGAGGCCGATCATGGCGAACTCGCCGGAGCGGAAGCGGAAGCTCGGCGGGCGCTCCACCGCGAAATCGAACAGCCGGTCGGTCCAGTGGCGCACGGAGAGCACCTTCACCACTTCGACGCCCTTCAGCGCCTTGGCCCGTGCGGCGTCCGTCGCCGCAGCCGCGGCGTCACCCGTTGTCGCCATCGCCATCTCCGCCTCGCCCACGCGCGCCCCCACTCTCGAACCCGATGAAATCGCTCGGCCATTCGCCGTTGGCGCGCATTAGCGCCATCCGAGCGGAAAAAGCCAGCGCCGCCGAGCGGATGAGGCGATTTGCGACGCCCGACCGCAGCGGGGCGGAACGCCGTTCCGCGCCGACCATCTCGGTCGCGACCGCGTCCTCTCCGCTGACGGCCGCTCCCTCGCGTTACGCGTCGACCGTCGCCGCCGTCTTCGCGGCAACCTTGCGGACAGCTTCGGCGCAGGTCTCCGCGGCGGTGATCGGGATCATGTGGCCGAGGCCCGGCAGCTCTTCATAGTCGATGGTCGGCGCGTTGGCGCAGAACCCCGCCCCATGCACATCTGCGGAGATCACGTTATCCGCTGTCCCATAGACCATGACCCCGGGCGTCTTGAGCGCCCCGTAGCGCGCGGACATGGCCTCGAGGGATGGTTTGGCGGCCACCAGATCCTCACTCGCGACGATGAAGCCTTCCGGGCGCACGCCAAGCGCGGCGCCGCCTTTGATGTCGAAATCAGCCGGCGGCGTCTCCGGCGCGAACACGAATTTGAGCGCTTTCTCGGCGGTGAACGGGGCCAGCGCGCCGGCCATGGTGTTGCCGAGGAAGTTGCGGAAGCCCGATGACGCGATGTTGAGCGGTTTGAAGATCTCCGGCGGCTCTTCGATCGGCATGGTCGCCGGAGCCAGCAGCACGAGCCCGCCGATGCGATCGGGAAAGTCGAGCGCAAGCTGCAGAGAGAGCGCGCCGCCGAGGGAATGGCCCACCAGTATGGGCTTCTCGACCCCTTTGGCCTCCAAGAACGCGGCGACCATTTTCGCCTGCTCGGACAGGGGAGCCAACTCCGCGCTGTCCCGCTCCGAATAGCCGCATCCCGGACGGTCGATCAGGATCGTGCGGAACTCTTTCGCCAGGATCGGCCCGAGCGCGTATTGCAAGCTGTGGAGGTTCGCGCCGAGGCCGTGGATGCAAACCACCGGGCGGCCTTGGCCGGCCTCGATGGAATGGATCGACCCGCCGGGCACGGGCGTGTTTTCGCCGACCTTCGGCACCGCCGCGAGCGCTTTCGCGGAGTTCCGCCGTCCAGCCCAATAGGCCGCGCCGAACAGGCCTGCGACCACGAGAAAGGTCCAAAGAACGATATTCATGACGACGCCCCATTTGCTTGGCGCGGACGCGGCTCATGTTGAGCCGGCGCCCAAATTGCGCAGTCGCGTTACGCTTCTGATCCCGCATCGGCGGTTGAGCGGACGCTGCTTGACGCTTGTTCCGATTTCCAGGCCGTGCGGGACTTGGCCAGCGACGGGAACAAACGCTCGACGATGTCGTAGTTATTCACCGGGAACAGCCGTTCGACCAGGCCTAGAAATTTCGCATCCGCCCCCATCAAAAGCCGGGCGCGCCGACGCTCGATGGCTCTGGTGATCAACTCGCCCGCCTTCGCCGGCGGCATGATCAGGGCCTGCTTCGCGGCGTCCTTGATGGTGGAGGTCTGCATATTTGAGACGCCGCCGCCGGAGCGGGCGCTGGCGGCGATATCTGTGGCGACGCCGCCCGGATGGATCACGGTGACCCCGACCGAGCCGCCGCGCAGCTCATAGCGGAGCGCGTTGGAGAAGCCGCGGACGGCGAACTTGCTGGCGCAATAGGCCGCTTGGCCCGGCGGCGTGATCACCCCGAAGATGCTGGAGATATTGACGATCCGCGCTTCCGGCGCCGCCTTAAGCAGCGGCATGCAGCCCCGCGTCATGCGGACGACGGCGCTGAAGTTGATGTCCATCACCCAGTCGACGTCGGCGTCGCTGACTTGTTCGAAATCGCCGATGAGCGCCACGCCGGCGTTATTGACCAGGATGTCGAGGCGCCCGTGTTCGGCCTCCACCGCGGCGGGCGTGGCCGCCACCGCGTCTTGATCGGCCATGTCCACCGCGTGGACGCTGGCCCTCCGTCCAAACTCCCGGACAGCGGCGGCGGTCTCCGCCAATTCCGCTTCCTTGCGGTCTAAAAGAGCGAGATCCACGCCCCGCTTCGCCAAGGCGATCGCGGTGGCTCGACCGATGCCTCCGGCCGCGCCGGTGACCAGCGCCACCGCGCCTTGGAACGGGAAACCGCTCACGCCGCCACGGTTTCTTTGGCGTCTTTCGCCGTGTCGCCGGGCTTCACGGTCGCCTTGCCGAAGCTGAGACCCTTTGCGAAGCCGCCGAACGCGAAGCCGAAATAGTCTCGGAAGTAGTTCTGGCGCGCGACCCAAGGGGCGTCTGTGCCTTGTTTGGGCAAGATATCTTTGCTGCGCTGGATGTAGCCGGAGGTGAGATTGAGGAATTCCCGCTCCGCCATCCCCTCCGGCGGCGTCGGCAGCACAATGTCGACGCCCGCGCGCTCCATGTGGTTCAACAGCTTCACCATCCACTTCACCGACATCTCGCATTTCAACGTCCATGAGGCGTTGGTGTAGCCGAAGGTGAAGCCCAGATTGGGGACGCCGCTGAACATGGCCCCGCGATAGGTGAATGTGTTGGCGAGCGCGCGCTCCTCGCCATCGACCGTCATCTTCATGCCGCCGGCGACTTTCAGCTTGAGGCCCGTCGCAGAGATAATGACGTCGGCAGCCACCTCGCGGCCATCCTCCATGCGGACGCCGCCTTCTGTGAAGGTGTCGATCTTGCCAGTGACGATGTCAGCGTCTCCACGCTTGATGGCTTGGAAAAAATCGCCGTCCGGCGCGACGCAGAAGCGCTGATCCCATGGGTCGTAGGGTGGGTTGAAATCCACCTCAACATTGGCTTTGTCGCCCAACTCCTCAATGGCGTTTTTCTTCACCGTTTTTCGGACGGCGTTGGGAAGAAGCTTCGCCATTTGAAAAATATAGACGGAGCGGAGAATGTTTTTGATCCGCGCCAACCGGTAGGCCGCCATGGCGGGCAGCGTATTTTGCAGGAACTTCACGACCCGGTCGTATTTGGGCAGGGTCATGATGTATGTCGGCGTGCGCTGCACCATGGAGACGTGCTTCGCGCCGCGATCCGCCAGCGCCGGCACCAACGTGACGGCGGTCGCCCCGCTGCCGATGACCGCGAAGCGCTTGCCTTCGATCTCGAGGTCTTCCGGCCATTTCTGCGGATGCACCAGCCGCCCGCCATAGGTCTCCGCGCCGGGATAGTCGGGCATGTGACCCTGGTCGTAGTCATAATAGCCGGTGCAGCAGAACACGAAGTTCGCCGTCAGCGTTCGCTCGCCCTCGGGCGTCTCGACGGCGAGGCTCCAGCGCGCGGCGTCGCTCGACCAATCGGCGGCGCGCACCTTGTGTTGGAAGGCGATGCGGCGATCCAGATCATAGGCGGTGGCGGTTTCTCGCACGTAGTTTCTGATCGCCGGCCCATCCGCGAGCGTGGCGCCGTCTGTCCAAGGGCGGAAGCCAAAGCCGAGGGTGAACATGTCGCTGTCCGAGCGGACGCCGGGATATCGGAACAAGTCCCATGTGCCGCCGATCGCCTCCCGCGCCTCCAGGATCAAAATGCGATCATTCGGCCGCGACCGCGCGAGGTGCGAGGCGGCGCAAATGCCGGACAGTCCGGCCCCGATGACGATTACGTCGTAGTCGTTGGACCGGTTCGACGAACCGTCCGCGTCTGAACTCGGGCTTTCCACACGATCCAACATCACCGATCTCCGCCGAAATTCGTTTCGCCTACTGTTTAAGAAAATTGCCGTTTCCATCGCATTTGTCGAACTTTAATTTTGACGCCTGTGTCATAAATTTTTGTGCGCCTGCGTTGGAACGGATCGGTTTGGTCTGCCGCTGCGCGTTTCCATCTGAAACTCTTGAAAAAATTTGATGCTGGGCCGCGGCGACCGCGGGTCTCATCGTCGCATTGCCTTGTACGAAATGGTGCTCCACGCAGGCTGGCGCTCAACGTGGAAGGCCGTCGAATGCTCGACATCGTGATGATCGACGACGACCCGGTCGACATCGAACTTCATCGACGCTTTCTCGAAAAGCGATGCGATCAGATCCGGTTGACCGCATTTCTTGAGCCCAACGCCGCCTTGGAGCATCTCAGCAGACGGGTGAGCGGCGCCGCCGAGGACGCTGGCGTACATCTTATCGCTGTGGATTTATTCATGCCCGGCGATGACGGGTTTCATGTCGCCAAAACGCTGCGCCCCTTGGCGAGGCGTCTGGGCGCCGCCTTGGGCGTGCTCACGGGATCCATGAACGAAGAGCATCGACGGCACGCCGCGCTGGCCGGCTTAGATTTTTTCCAGACCAAGCCTCTGAATGTGGCGGGTCTCGCCACGATCGGCCGAGAGTTAGGGCTGTTCGACGTCGAAGAAACCGGCCGCACCTTTCGGATCTTCGATGAGATGGTCCCGAGCCGCGCGCTGGCGACGGCGAGCCCCGGCCCGCAATCGAGACTCTGACCAGGCCGGGCGCGTCTCTGAAGCGTTGAAAAACCCGCTTTGAGGTCAGGCCGCGACCTTGCGCCGCAGTGGAGCGCGTCCCAGAGCCGCCTTTGGCCTTGGGACGCCATCCGTTACATTTTTCAAAGAAACCGACATGCCATCGCTTAGACGCCTTCGGGCTATCCCGGCGATATTGGGGGACCGATCTCATGAACCTTACCGATCTTCTTAAAGGCGCGGCGGGCGGCGACGGCCTGGGCGCGCTGGCGCGTCAGCATGGGGCGACCCCCGACCAGGCGATGGGCGTCGCGCAGGCGGCGCTTCCGACCCTGTCCGCCGGCCTCAAGCGGATGGCGGAAAGCCCAGACGGCTTGATGCGATTGGCGGGCATGTTCCGCGACACGGACGCCGAGGCCGTCGCCGACGCGCCGGTGGCCGCGCCCGAAGCGGCCGCCGCCACCGGGGGCAAGTTTCTGGACACGTTGTTTGGCGACGCGCGGCCGCAGATCGAGCAGGAGCTTGCGACGCGCGGCGCCGAGCGCTCGGGTCTCGACGCCGGCGCTGTCGGGTCGATGCTGCCGATGATCGCCTCCATGATCCTAGGGCGCTTCCAGAAATCGGAGAGCGCGGATGAAGGCGGGCTCGGTTCGCTCGTCGGCGGCCTTCTAGAGGGCGGTGGGGCCTCCGGCGAGGGCGGCGCGCTTGGCGGGTTGGGCGGCCTGGTTGGGGCCGTCAGCGGCGCGCTCGGCGGTGGATCGGGCCCCAGCGGCGGGCTTGCGGCCATGACCGCCATGTTCGACGCCGACGGCGACGGGTCAGTCACGGATGATCTGCTTGAGCGGTTCATGGGCCGCTAGGTGGTGGCGCCCCGCATCATGGCGCGCGCCTTCCTGTTGACGGCGGCGATGTTGGTGGCGGCGTCCCCTGTCGCCCCGGCCATGGCGCAAGACGCCGCGGATGTGTGCGCCGCGCCGCAAGCGTCGTGCAATCAATTGGTTGCGCCAGTATGTCTCGAGGCGCTGGGTGCTGGGGCCATCGCAGCGGACGCTTCCGCGCCCGGCTGCGATGCGCAGCTTGACGCCTATCGCGGCTGCCTCAGCGACATCGCCCGCCGCTGCGCGCCTCAAGCGTCTGCGGAGGACCATGACCAGACCGACCCCAACGCCTTCGCCGCGTTGCTGGAGCCCGCGCTCTCGCCCATGATGTTGATGGAGTGCTTCAACGATATCTTTCGACGCGGCATGTGCGCCGGGCATGATCGCTTTCTGCGCATGATGATCAGCGATTTCAGCAACGCGCCCGACCTGTTCGCCAGCATTGAAATCGACGCCTATGCGGTCGGGGCCGGCCCGCCACGGTCGCTGGGCGATTTGACCGCCGCGGTGGACCGGGCGGCGGTCGGCATGGGCGAGATCGGCGCGCCCATCAGTGAAACGCCGGGCGTGATCGGGTTCTGCTTCCGGTACAGCCGAGAGGGCGAGCGGCGCGGACAACTGCAGTTGTTTCGCCTCACCTCCATGACGAGCGCGGAGATGGGTCGGCAATTCGGACAACGCGTGCATGAGCTGAAGCCCGTATCCGCGGCCGAGGCCTTCGACCCGGCTGAGAAAGACTGTGAGGACGCGCTTGCGCAATTGGCTAAGAGCCGCAATCTCTGAGCGCACTTCCCCGTCCCCGGATGCGAGCAATAGAGACCCCGAATGACCGCCCCAGGCCCCTCTTTCACCGACGCGTCCGCGATCTCTGAGACATACGAGACTTTGCTGCTGGATCTGGATGGAGACGGCGTCCTTACCGTAACGCTGAACCGACCGGACATGTTGAATGCCTACAGCCTCGCCATGTCCAAAGAGCTGGTGCGGATGCTCGACGCCGCCGATGCGGACGATGCGGTGCGGGCGTTGGTCTTCACCGGGGCCGGCCGCGGGTATTGCGCCGGCATGGATCTCGGCCCTCCGGGCAACGTGTTCGGCTTGGATGAGACGATCGACCCGTGGGGACCGGAGGCGCACACGATCCGCGACGAGGGCGGGCTGCTCGCGCTCAGACTGTTTCGCATGAAAAAGCCGGTCATCGCCGCGGTGAACGGCCCGGCGGTCGGCGTCGGGGCCACCATGACCCTGCCGATGGACGGGCGGATCCTCTCCAAAAAGGCGCGGATTGGCTTTGTGTTTTCTAAGATCGGCATTTGCATGGAGGGCGCGTCCAGCTGGTTTCTG
>JBCCTM010000006.1:0-26287 GCA_039198535.1 Pseudomonadota bacterium | reverse complement strand
CGCCTCGGGTCCCATGGCCGCGGCGCCGGTGGTCCTCTCCGCGCCGGATGGCGCGGCCGCGGAAGAAGCGGCGGCGTTGAGACGGCGCATCGCCGGCCTCGAGGGCGAGGTCCGCCGTTTGCGGACGGAGCGGCCAGCATCTGCGCCGATCCGGCCCTCCGACGACAGCGCGTCGCTCAAATACCGCCTGTGGGTGGCGCAGTCCGAACTTCGGCGATTGCGGGATGCGCCGCAAAGCGCCGCTATCGCCGGGCCGAGGCAGATCACGGTCGCGCCCGCGGCGGCGGCGACGGCCGATTTGGGTGAGGCGCGTCGTCTGCGCCGTTTGCTGTCCAAGGCCGAGCGGGGTCTCCGAGATCTCCGGGCGAGCGCGGCGACGGCCGCCCCCTCCGACAGCGCCGAGGTCGCGACGTTGCGCTCCGAGCTGTATCTCGCTCAGCGGGCGGCCGCGGATCGGGCGGCGGAAGGCGCGCGTCTCTCCGAACTCGAGGCGGAGGCGGCCCGACTCCGGGAGGCCGCCCAACTGCAGCCCGCCCTCTCCGCCGAGGTCGACGCGCTGCGCGACCGGTTGCGTCGCGCAGAGGAGACAGTCCGCGCCGCGCCGAGCGCCGAGACGCTGCGTCGACGCGAGGATGAAGCGGCGGCGCTGCGCGATCGCTTATCCCGCTCCGAGCGCGAGGCGGAGCGCTTAAAGCAGGCTTTGGCCGCCGAGGCTCGGGAAAGCCGTTTGGCCGGAGCGGGCGCGTCAATCGCCTCCTTTAGGAGCGCTACGGCCCCGGCCCCGCGGGAATTGCAAGACGGCCGACGCGCCGCCGCTGAACCCTTGGCGCCGGACGACGAGTCCCACGCGGCCGCCCGCGCGGCGCTGGCCGCGGCCATGGTCTCGCCGTTGCGTGGCGTCGAGGACGCCGCGCGGGAACTCATCGAGAGCGGTCGCGTCGTGGCTGTCGGCAGTAACCGGCCCAAAGGCTTGCAAGCGGAGCCGCGCAACGGCCCACCGGACGACCTGACCCTGATCGACGGGGTGAGCCCCCGGCTTGAGGCGCAGATGAACCGCTCCGGCGTTCATTATTTCAGGCAGATCGCTCAGTTCAGCGCCTTCGACCTCGCTTGGTTGGATGATCGCTTGGGTCTCCGCGGCGAGGTCGTGCGGCGGCGTTGGGCGCCGCAGGCGGAGAGCTTGGACCAACTGCGCCGGGAAGGGCGGCTGACGCTGGGGCCCGGCGGCAAGCTTAGCCGTTTGAACCTGGATGGCGGCGCGCGTTCGGGAGCCGCGCCGGTGAGTTACGCCGCGCCGGAGGAGACCATTGAGAGCCTGCCCGCCCACCCGGACGCGGTGACGGTGACGGCGCCGCTCACGGGAGCTGAAGCGGCGGCGCTCGATCTTTATGACGGCGCCGGGGTCGCGCCGGTGGACGCGCGGGACGCGCCGGCGAGCTTCTCTCGCGAGCCCTTCGCCGCCGATGACGATCTCGACGATCTGACCGTTATTCGCGGCGTTGGCCCCAAGCTCGAAGCGGCGCTGCGCACCCTGGGCGTCGCGCGCTATCGGCAACTGGCGATGCTCTCGCCTGAGGAGGCGGTGTGGCTTGACCGGCGGCTCGGCCTCGGCGGTCGCGTGGTCCGCGATCGTTGGCTCCCTCAAGCGGCGCTGCTGGCGGATCGCGCGGAGCAGGCGCGGCGCGAGGCGGCGGAGACGCTGGGCGCGCCGCCGACTGGAGCGTTTGATCGCGCCTCCCTCGGCGCGGCTGAGCTCGGTTCAGCGGCCTATGGGACGGGCGCGACGGCCCCCGCTTTCGAGGGCGCCGCCTATCAGGGAACCGGATCGACGGCGCCCGCCTTTGGCGCGAGAGAGGCCGGCGGCGAGCGGCCCGTTTCGGCCCGGCCCGCGCCAGTTGACGAGGGCGATGATCTGAAGGCGATCGCCGGCGTCAACAGCAAGGTAGAGGCGCAGCTCAACGCGCTCGGCTTTCACTCTTTTGATCAGCTCGCGGCGTTCTCCGCCGGAGATCTTCAGTGGCTTGACGCGACCCTCTCGCTGAAGGGGCGCGCCGAGCGGGAGGCTTGGGTCGCGCAAGCGGCGCGCTTGGCGGAGCGGAAGCGGGAGGGGGAGCTGCGGTTGGGTCCAGACGGGACCTGGACGCCGCCGGACCCTCTCGCCGATCGGAGCGCCGCGGTCGCGGCGGCTCTGCGCGCGCCGCTGACGGAGGTGGAGCGCGAAGCGATGCGGATCATCGATGGCGGGCGCGGCGGCTACGCGCCGAGGCCGGCGATCCTCCTTGATGGCGCGGACGGCGCGTCGCCGGACCCGCTCCAAGAGATCCAGGGCGTCAACGCCACGCTGGCGCAGCTTCTAAACGACATGGGTGTGTTCTACTTCCGCCAGCTCGCGGCTTTCTCCGCGGAAGATCTCGCCTGGCTCGACACCAAGCTCTCCTTCCGAGGCCGCGTGGTGCGGGATCGTTGGGCGGCCCAAGCCGCGGCGCTGGACGCGGCTCAGAGGGGCTGATGGGCCGCAGACGCTGACTTCACCGCGGCGGCCCTCCTGCCCGCCGCCTTGGCCGCATGGGAGGCGTCGCGGACGGCTGCGCGCGCCGCCTGCGCCGGCGCGCTGACCAGAGATCGATGGGGCGTACTGACGCCGGTCGTCAGACCACCGGGCCCGTCACTCTCCTGCTCCGAGTTATCCGACATCATGCGAAAAGCGACCTGACCGGCGGAGAACGTCAGCCCGTTCATGAAGAATAACAGCGCGATCGCCATTCCGCCGACATCAGAATTCATCACCAAGGTGCGGAGCCCCGCCAGATCGAGCCCGAAGATCAGCGTCAGAAATAAAGCTGAGACGATGAAGCCTCGGATGAGCGCCCAGATGAATTCGCGGATAAGCATTTTAAAGTAAAACTTCCAGCTGCTGCGGTCGTCCGTCGCGCGACAGCTAGCCGCTTCTGGTCGGGCATCAAGCCCGACTTTGAAACAATTGCAAAATAGCCATGTGGATCGGATGTTTTTTATGCGTGGCGAGCCCGATTACGGGTCCCACCGTTTTGAAGCAAAATCATCCGTCGCCCGAGCGGCGACCCATCGGGCCGCCCCATCGGACATTAACTCGCGCTTCCAAAAGGGCGCATCGGTCTTCAGCCGGTCCATCATGAACGCGCACGCCTCTTGCGCCGCGTGGCGATGGGGGGACGCCGCGGCCGTGAGCACGATACGGTCGCCGAGCGTGAGCGCGCCGACCCGATGAAGGATGGTCGCCGCCGCCAGGGGCCAGCCCGCAAGGGCCCGCTCGGCGATGGACTGCAGAGCCGTCTCCGTCATGCCGGGATAGTGTTCGAGCTCCAGCCCCACCACCGTGGGCGCATCCGCGGTGGCGCTCGCCGGGTCGTCCGCCGGCCGATCCCGCACCACGCCAACGAACTGCGCCACGGCGCCGACGCCGGGCAGCGCCGCCAGGCGATCGAGCTCTTCCGCCACATCGAAATCGTCGGGCTGCACGCGGACCAGAACGCGCCCCATCCTCAGCCCCCGGTCACAGGCGGGAAGAACGCCACCTCGCTTGGCGCGCCGAGCGGCGTGTCGAGCGTTTGCTCCTGCTGGTCGATCGCGACTCGGATTACCTCAAGATCTTCAAACGCCGCCGCGTAATTGTCGCCCCGTTTGGCGAGCCAGGCCGCAAGCTCTCGCGGCGTCCCGACCTCCTCGGGCGGCGACACCTCTTCGGTGGCCACGCCGATCCGCTCCTTGATCCATGCGAAATAGAGGATCTTCATCAGCCTGATTGCTCTCCCGTCGCCTTCTCCGCCGCGCGCTCCAGCGCCTGCTCAGCGGGCGTGGCGATGCCGCCATGGAAGAAGTCATAAATCTTTTTCGCCAGCGTTTTGCTCACGCCGGGCGTCGCCTCCAAATCGGCGAGGCCGGCGCGGCTCACCGCCTTGGCCGAGCCGAAATGCGCCAAAAGCGCCCGTTTCCGAGCGGCGCCCACGCCCGGCACTTCATCGAGCGGGGTGGCTCCCGTGGCCTTCGCCCGCTTCTGACGATGCGCCCCGATGGCGAAACGGTGCGCCTCATCCCGGAGACGCTGCAGGAAATACAAGGTCGGGTCTCGGAAGGGCAGGGCGAAGGGCGGTCGCCCCGGCATGTGGAACACCTCGCGACCGGCGTCGCGCTCCACGCCCTTCGCCACCGAGACCAGCGTCACCTCATCCTCTAAGCCCAACTCGGCGAAGACCTCCCGAGCCGCGGTCAGCTGACCGGCGCCGCCGTCGATCAGCACCACATCCGGCCACTCAACGGCCTCTTTGCCGTCCGCCGACGCGGAACCCGACCCGCCGCCTTCAGCCGCGTCCGCCTCCTTCAGGAGCCGCGAGAAGCGTCGCGTGAGCACCTCCCGCATCATGCCGAAATCATCGCCCGGCGTCAGGGAGGCGTCTTTGATGTTGAACTTGCGGTACTCGGATTTGCGGAAGCCCTCGGGGCCGGCGACGATCATGGCGCCGACCGCGTTGGTCCCTTGGATGTGGCTGTTGTCGTAGACTTCGATGCGCCGGGGCGGCGCGTTCAGCTCAAAAGCTTCGCCGACGCCGTTCAGCAGTTTGGCCTGCGCCGCGCTCTCCGCGGTCCGCCGCGCGAGGCTCTCGCGGGCGTTGGCGAGCGCATGCTCCACCAATTGCCGCTTCTCGCCGCGTTGCGGCACGGCGAGCGCGACCTTGCGGTCGGCGAGCCTGCTGAGCGCTTCGCTCAGGGTCTCGGCATGGGAGGGCTCCAGGCTCGTGAACAGCAGGGGCGGCGGCGTTTTATCGGCGTAGAATTGGGCGATGAAGGCCTCAAGGATCTCGTCATCCTCCGCATCACGCACCACCCGCGGGAAATAGGCCTGGTTCCCCCAGTTTTGCCCGGAGCGGAAGAAGAACACCTGGATGCAGGTCTGGCCTTTGTCGTTATGCAGCGCGATCACATCGGCGTCCTCGACGCCGTGGGGGTTCACGCCCTGATGCGCTTGCACCTGGGTGAGCGCGCGGATCCGGTCCCGATAGGCGGCGGCGCGTTCAAAATTCAGCTCGGCCGAGGCGGCCCGCATGGCCTCCGCCAGGGTCTCCTGCACTTTGGTGGATTTGCCGCCGAGGAAGGCTTTCGCGTCGGTCACCAGCTGGGCGTAGTCCTCCTCTGAGACGAGATCCACGCAGGGCCCGGCGCAGCGCTTAATCTGGTAGAGCAGGCAGGGCCGCGTACGGTTGGCGAACACGCTGTCGGAACAATTCCGCAGCAAAAACGCCTTCTGCAGCTGATTGATGGTTCGGTTCACCGCGCCTGCGGACGCGAAGGGCCCAAAATAGGAGCCTTTGGACGATTTCGCGCCCCGATGCTTCACGATCTGTGGGAACGGACCGTCTTTGATCAAGATGTGCGGGAAGCTCTTATCGTCGCGCAGCAGCACATTGTAGCGCGGCTTCAAGCGCTTGATCAGATTGGCTTCGAGCAGCAGCGCCTCGGTCTCCGTCTCAGTGGTGACGAACACCATGGAGGCGGTCGAGAGGATCATGCGCAGGATGCGGTTGGTGTGCCCGGTGAGGTTGGCGTAGTTGGCCACGCGCTTCTTCAGGCTGCGGGCCTTGCCGACATAAAGCACGGCGCCGTCCGCATCGAGCATGCGGTAGACGCCGGGCGCGTCGGGCAGGGTCTTCACATGGGCTTGGATGACGGCGAGGCCGGTCTCGGGGCCGTCGCTTGCGTTCTCGATCCGATCCGCGCCGTCCCCAACTTGGGCGGCGTCCGATCCATAGACCGCGCCCTCCTCCTCGAAAGCCGCCAGGGCGGTCGGCTCGGTCTCCGGATAGCGCGGCCCGCCCGAACCGGGCTCAGTCGCGGCGGTTTTGGCCGTCTCAGAAATGGGGCGCTCGGCGGCGGCCTGGATGTCGGTCGTATCACCGGTCATGCGCCAGATGTAGCGCGTCTGTGACGGATCTTCAGCCCCCAAGCGGCGCCGCGCCGCTATTCAGCAGCGCCGTCGGGCGCGATCACAGGCGCTTCGATCTGCACGGCGGGCCCCGCTTGCAACGCGACGCCGGGATCGACGGGCGTCTCCGCCGCCGCGCCGGTCGCGAACACGAGAGACATGTAGATCGCGTAGGCGCCCACAAACGCTCCGCCGATGATCTTGCTCATGTTGATCTGCAGCCAAACGAACGGCGCCAACGCCAACGCCGCGGCGATCATCACCAGCAGGTTCAAGCGGAACGTCTCCGGCGGGATCTCGATGCTGCCGAGGCTCGCGGCGACGCCCAGAATGCATAGAAGGTTGAAGACGTTGGAGCCGATCACATTGCCGATCGCCACATCCGTCCGGCCGCGCATGGCGGCGACCACGGTCGTGGCCAATTCCGGCAGGGAAGTGCCGAGCGCGACGATGGTGAGGCCGATGGTGGCGTCGCTGACGCCGAAGTTGCTGGCGATGCCGCTCGCGCCGTCGACGATGAAGCTCGCACCGATCGGCAGGCCCACCAAGCCGCCGATGATCAACATCGCGACCTTCCAATTTGGCATGTCCGGATCGGCGTCTTCCAGCTCCTCGATCCCGTGATCGCCCTCTTCTCCGGGCGCGCCGCCGTCCGGCGTCGCCATGGCGACGCGGTAATTGTAGATGAGAAAGCCCACCAGCATCGTCAGGAGCAGCGATCCCTGCCACCAGGTCAGCGGCGAGAACATGCACAGCGCGACCGTGACGAGGGTCACGCCCAACATGATCTCGTAATTGCGTTTGGTCGCCGGGGAATGGTCGCCAATGGGCGCGAGCAGGGCGGGAACGCCGAGCACCAGCAGCACATTGGCGATGTTGCTGCCGATGACGTTACCCACCGCGATCCCCGGGGCCCCGTCTATGGTCGCTTGCACGGTGACGAACAGCTCGGGCGCGGATGTGCCGAAGGCGACGATGGTGAGGCCGATGATGATCGCCGGCACCCGCATCTTGAGCCCGGCCGTGATCGCGCCGCGGACCAAGATATCGCCGGCGGCCAGCAGCAGCACTAAGCCGGCCGCCACCAGCGCCATGTCCCAGACCATGCTCATCTCCAAATTCAGCTCGGCGCCGCCGCCGGCGATTTCGCCCATCGCCGCCGGTCACGACGCGCCTCGTCATGTGGCGCGACGGGCAAATGGGGCGTTGCCCCCGACTTGGCAAGATTCGTCTTCGTGATCGCTAGCAGCGCTGTGGTTAAGCGGTTATTGAGCAGAGGGATTTTCGACGGCCCGCGTCTTTCTCAGAGCCCGTATCGCGACCACAGGGCGCGGGCCTCGAGGCCGTCGATGAGACGCTCGGCGACACCTTCCGGCGCGGCGGTGTCCCACCATCCGTGGTCCATCGGGGCCGCCGCGCCGACGCCCAACCTGGAGAGAAAGCCCCGTTTCGGGGTCACCACGTTGAAGCGGGTCTCATCGCCAAATCGCTCGCGCATGGTGGGCCTCAGGCGCCCGAGGCCGTCCGCCAGGCCAAGCTCCACGGCGTCGCGGCCCAGGAACACCTCGCCCGTGAAGAGCTTCTCGGGCGGCTCTTCGCCCAGACGCTCCCCGCGCGCCTTTCGCACCAGTGCGATGAAATTCGCATGGATCGAGCTCTGCAGCTGCTCCAGCCAGGCTTCGTCCTCCGGTTTGCGCGGTGAGAACGGGTCGAGCCTGGATTTCGACGCGCCCGCCGTTTGCAGGCGGCGCTCCACGCCGAGTTTCGCCATGGCCTCCGTGAAGCCGAACGACGCGGAGATGACGCCGATGGAGCCGAGGATGGAGTTCTCTTCCGCATAGATCTCATCCGCCGCGCACGCCAGCAT
Organism: Pseudomonadota bacterium; assembly: GCA_039198535.1. Taxonomy (GTDB): domain Bacteria; phylum Pseudomonadota; class Alphaproteobacteria; order Rhodobacterales; family Rhodobacteraceae; genus JALEGB01. The sequence continues at coordinate 18,464 of JBCCTM010000006.1, read as the reverse complement.
ATAGCCGCCCGAGGCCGCCACGTCTTCGCAGAACGCGAAAACCGGGACGCCGCGCTCCGCGGCGTGGTCACGGATCCGTTGGGTGATCAGCGCCGATTGCGCGGGAGAGCCGCCGGGCGAATTGATGGCCAACGCCACCGCTGAGAGCCGTTTCGGCTTGAAGGCCCGGTCGATCAGGCCTGCGAGACCGGCGTCGTCCAACCCCCGTGAAAAGCGGCCGCCGCCGCCGATCACGCCATAGAGACGCAAGACGGAAACAGTGGGCGTGCGGCGGAGAAAATTGAATAATCCCATATCGGTCACATGGGGTCGGCCCCGCCTGAAATCCACTCGCTGGCGAGGGAAAGGGAGCGGTCATGCGCCTTTCCGCCGCTCGAAGCCTCTCCCGCAGCCGGGGAATTTAGTGTATCAGCTTCGCTTTCGCGTCAGTCGCGCCCCCATTTCGGCGGGTATCCAGCGGGGCCGCGCGGTGCGATTGCAGAGACCGGATGCGAGTTTGCGGAGCGAACATGGAGATCATGAGCCGCGAGGAAGCGCTTCGCGTGAAGCTTGAAGCGTTGGAGGCGGAGCATAAGCGATTGAATGATGAGGTCGACGCGTTGAGCGCCCGGGGCCTTGGCTCGGCGCTTGAGCACCAGCGCCTGAAAAAACGCCGCCTGGCGCTCAAAGATGAGATCCGAATGCTGCGCAATCGCGTGACGCCCAACATCATCGCGTGAGGGCGGCGCTGGCGGTCGCCCGGGCGCGCGCGGCCGACTGGTGTCTCTTCGCGAATTAGTGCATTGTTTTGACGTTGGTTTGGTTTGCGGCGGGTCGCCCAGCCTAGGGCCAAGACAGTTCCACAACAAAGGGAACGCCCCATCCATGGACGATCAGCGAGATCAGAACGTTCCGCCGGCCGCGGGACCCTCGTCGGCGCGGGTGGCCGTGGTGATGGGCTCTCAGTCGGATTGGGCGACGATGGCGGAAGCGTCGGCGCTGCTTGAGCGCTTGGGCGTCGCCCATGAGACCCGCATCATCTCTGCGCACCGGACGCCTGATCGGCTGTTCGCTTTCGCGGAGGAGGCGGAGGCGCGCGGCCTGCGGGCGGTGATCGCCGGCGCGGGCGGGGCGGCGCATCTGCCCGGCATGCTGGCGGCCAAGACGCCGGTCCCCGTGCTGGGCGTGCCGGTGCGCAGCCAGGCGCTGAACGGTCTCGATAGCCTGCTGTCCATCGTGCAGATGCCGAAAGGCGTGCCCGTGGCCACCTTCGCCATCGGCGCGGCCGGTGCGCAGAATGCGGCTCTGTTCGCGGCGGCGATGCTGGCGGCGGAGGACCGAGAAGTTGCGTCTCGATTGGCCGATTTCCGGGCGGCGCAGACGGCGGCGGTCGCTGAGGCGCCGACGAGCGGCGACAGCGGCGCGGACGCCGGCGCGCCGTCAGCGACCATCGATCAAACCTATCCGCCGCTGCCGCCCGAGGCGTCCGGATGACAGCCGAAACCACGCCCCCTCTCCGGCCGAGCGGCGAAAGCGTCGCTGGCGCGGATGAACCGACGGTCAGCGAGCGGCGCGCCGAGGGAGCCGGCGGCGCGCCCGCCGCCGCCGCGCTCTCGCCCAAGCCCGTCGCCGCCGCGCCCGGAGGCGTTGTGGGCGTCTTAGGCGGTGGGCAGCTGGGTCGGATGTTGGCGCTGGCCGCGGCGCGGCTCGGGCTAAAAACCCATGTCTACGCCACGGACGCGACGGACCCGGCTATTCAAGTGGCCGACCGCGCCACCCGCGGCTCGGAGGATTATCATCGCGGCCTCTCCGCCTTCGCCAAGGATTGCGACGTCGTCACTTTAGAGTTTGAGAACGTGCCGCTCTCCGCGCTCGACACCGCCGCTCAGCTGGCGCCCGTGCGGCCAGGGCGCAGGGCTTTGGAGGTGTCGCAGGACCGCATCGCTGAGAAGCAGTGGCTCCGCTCCGTGGGCGTTGAGACGACCGAGTTTGTCGCCGTGGAGGGGTTGGCCGACCTGCGCGAAGCGGTGATCGCCCTCGGCGGCTCCGGTTTTCTGAAGACCCGTCGCATGGGCTATGACGGCAAAGGCCAAGCACGCATCCGCTGCAGCGGGCCGGAGGAAGCCGACGCCGCCGCCCGCGCGGCCTTTGAAACGATCGGACGCCGTCCGGCGATCTTGGAGGCGGCCGCCGCGTTCACCCGAGAGATCTCGGTGATCGTCGCCCGCGGCGTCGATGGTGAGATCGCCGCCTATGATCCGGCGGAGAACGAACACCGCGACGGCGTGTTGTTCCGGAGTACGGTGGATGGCCGGATCCCCGCTGAGATTGCGGACCGCGCCCAGGCCATCGCCGCGCGGATCGTCGACAAGCTCGACTATGTGGGCGTGATGGGCGTCGAGTTCTTTGAGATGCCCCAGGGTCGGCTGTTGGTGAATGAGATCGCGCCGCGGGTCCATAATTCAGGGCATTGGACCCTGGAGGCCTGCACGGTCAGCCAATTCGAGCAGCACATCCGCGCGGTTTGCGGTTGGCCGCTTGGCGCGCCGACCCGCCATTCAGACGCGGTGATGACCAATCTGATCGGCGACGACGTGCTGGATTGGCGCAGCCTCGCCGCCAACCCCGGCGCCGCCATCCATCTCTACGGCAAGACCGCGCCCCGCCCCGGCCGCAAGATGGGCCATGTCACCCGACTGCTCGGCCCGCGGCTCTAGGGACGGCGAGGAGAGACGCCGCTGAGGAGATACGCCGCTTGGGGCCATTGAGACCCCGGCGCGGCGTTCGCGAGCGCGGCGACCGCGGCGCGTCGTCCTAACGGGTGGGCTCAGGCGCCGCCGGGGAGATCGCTGGGCGCGTCCTTCGCCGCGCCGCCTCCGGGCTTGCGGATGCGGGAGGCCAGCCAGTTCGGCCCGCGCATCATCATTTTGCCGAGCGGATTGGCGTTCACGGCCGCTTTCAACTTCTCAAAGCGCATCACGCCTTCGATCCGGCGATCCAGGAACCGCCAGCTGTCCGCGCGGCCGTCGCTCTCATCGCCGAGCCAGAACAGCGTCGTCGCGCTGATCACGCCGGAGAGGATCGCGCGCTTGGTGTACCAGTTGAGATCGTCCGAACTGTCGCCGACGCCCGTCCAAATGACGTCCGCCGTCTCCCAGATGAGTCGGGCGCCATCCGCGCCGTAGATCGGCAAAGCGAACAAGCCCGCGGCGCGGCGGACCGCCTCCCGCCGCTCCTCGGCGATCTCCAAGCGGCGGCGCACGCCATGGGCGACTTTCTCCCGCAAACGCATGCCGGTGAGATCCGCCGCCGCCAGTTCCTCGGCGAGCATTCGGTCGCCCTCGCGGTGATGGAACATCGCCAGATCCACGCCGCCCCGGGGGAAGGCCAGTTTCGCGCGATGCCTGTCGACGCCCGCCGTCTCCGCCGCCTCGCGGATCACGGCGTCCGTCCACCCATCGAACGGCACCGCCGGCAGCGCCGCCTCCAGGATCGCCTGGGCGGCCTCGCGCACCGGATCGGCGTCTTTCGCATCGGGCATGGTCGAACTCCTGTGGTCTCGTGGCGGGAAGCGGGGGCGCGCGACGGGGGAGATCCACCCCACGCTCCACTTCCGAGCGTAGCATGGACTTTCTCAAGCCTGGTTTCTATACTGCGCGCGGCTCCGTTTTAGAAAGCAACGACAGGAGGCGCGGCACGTGCAGGTTTTGGTTCGTGAGAACAACGTTGATCAGGCGCTGAAGGCGCTGAAAAAGAAGATGCAGCGGGAAGGCGTATTTCGCGAGATGAAGCTGCGTCAACATTACGAGAAGCCCTCGGTTAAGCGGGCGCGCGAAAAGGCCGAGGCGATCCGCCGGGCGCGGAAACTTGCGCGGAAGAAGGCCCAGCGCGAGGGCATGTAGGCTCAGTGAGGCGCGGCGTGCTCGGGCGTGGCGCCCAGAAATTGTGGTGGTGCGGACAGCGCTACCGCAGGCTGAAAAGAGCGGCGGCGACGGGCCGCCCTCTTTCGCGGTGACGCCTCGCCAAGAGGCGATTTCCTCCCCCGATCAGCCGAAAAAGAAAATCACCAACACCAGAAGCACGACGCAGATGATGGCGACGCGGATGCTCCACGTCCAAAACGCGTCGTACGTCTCCTTCTGGGTCTCAATATCCATCTTGCCCGGCTCATGATCCGCCATCTTGCGCCCCTTTGAAATAGGCCGCTCAGACATGCGATCAGCGGCCGACGGGGCTCGTCTAAGCCCCTGTGCGCTTTGATACAAGTGGCGGGCCAAGCGCAGCGCCGCGATGGGCTGCGCCAGGCTTGATCCGCCTCAAAGCAAGGGCGCTTTCCAGCCGAGCAGGCCGCCTGCCTCGGCGGGCTCCGGCGCGGAGGCGGGCACAAAGAAATCCATCTGCAAATCCGCGCCCGGGGTCACGGCGTAGCGGTCAAAATCGGCGACGCCCTCGGCGGCCAGGATCAAATCATCGAGGCAGAACCAGCCGGTGAAGTCGACGGGCTTGGCCAGCAACACCGCGGCGGCGTCGCCCATAATCTCTGGCGTTCGGCTCGCCGACGCCATCGCGTCGCCGCCCAACACATTGCGGACCGCGGCGGTGTCGATGGCGGTGCGCGGCCAGAGGCCGTTTGCGGCGATCTTCCCCTCAAACTCCGCCGCCCAGCCATGGGTCAGCAGGCTCATCCCGTATTTCGCCAGGCTGTATGCGCCAAAGCCGCGCCACCATTCTGGCGCGAAATCGAGGGGCGGCGAGAGGGTGAGGATGCGCGCGTGATCGGAACTCAGCAGATGCGGCAAGCAGGCGCGGGTGACGGTGAACGTGCCGCGGGAGTTCACGCCCGTCATCAGATCATAGCGCTTCAGCGCGGTGTCGGCGGTGTTGGTGAGTTGGATCGCGGAGGCGTTGTTCACGACGATGTCGATCCCGCCGAAGGTCTCCACGGTCTTGGCCACGCCGTCCAACACTGAAGGCTCGTCCCGGATGTCGACGATCAGCGGCAACGCTTTTCCGCCGGCGGCCTCGATCTCTTCCGCCGCCGTGAAAATAGTGCCCGGCAGCTTCGGATGGGGCGTCGCCGTCTTGGCGGCGATGGCCACATTGGCGCCCTGTCGCGCGCAGGCGACGGCGATGGCGAGGCCGATGCCGCGGCTGCCGCCTGACATGAAAATCGTGCGGCCTTTAAGGCTGGTCATGGCTGTCCTCCCAAGGGGTGATGTCAGATCAGTTCGGTTGCGGGCGACCATGGCCTGGGCCATTGAGAAGTCCAGCGAGGAGGCGGGGCGCGGCCGCGGAAAACCAGTCTCGCGCAGCAGGGGAGGCATGGCCGATGCCTGAGCCGGGGTTGAGAACGGAAAGCGCCGCCGGGCCGACCTATGGCTCGCCCCTGTTCTCTCAGCTTCGAGCGGAGAACGCGGCGCTCTGGCGCGCCTATGTTCGCCATCCCTTTGTCGATGGCCTGGGCGACGGGTCGTTGGGCCGGGAAGGCTTCCTCGTCTATCTGCGCCAAGATTACCTCTTCCTCATCCATTTCGCGCGCGCTTGGGCGTTGGCGGCGGCCAAGTCGGACCGGATCGAGGAGATCCGCGCCTGCGCCGCCACCGTGCATGCGCTCATCGATGAGGAGATGCGCCTGCATATCGAGACCTGCGCTGTCGCGGGGATCGACGCGGCGGCGCTGGCCGCCACGGAAGAGGCGCCGGAGACCTTGGCCTACACGCGCTATGTGATGGATGCCGGCCTCCGGGGCGATCTGTTGGATCTGTTGGTGGCGCTCGCGCCTTGCGTCATGGGCTATGGCGAGATCGGCCTTCGGCTCCGCGCCGACGCCGCCGCCGCGGAGGGGCCTTACGCGGATTGGATCGCCACCTATGGCGGGGCCGAGTATCAGGCTGTCTGCGATGACGCCGGCGCTCTTTTGGAGGGCGTGGCGGCCCGGCTGATCGGCCCGGAGCCTTGGGGTAGCCCGCGCTGGCCGGATCTCTCTAGGGGTTTCGCCGACGCCTGCCGTTTGGAGGCCGCGTTCTGGGAGCCCGGCTATCGCGCCGCCGCTGTGGAATAAGTTTCCAATTGATAACGCGCATGTGCGTGGCCAGTGAGCACGACCTGGCCATATCAGCCCCAGAGCAAGCAGATCGCGCGGCCAGCGAGATCCTTATCGAGGGCGGCGCGGCGGTTTCTCTTTGGAGGATACGATTTGATGCGACACCCCCTTCCGCAGACCTGGCGAACCGCTTCGCCGCTCCCAAAAGGCGCGGCCGCCGCCTTGAAGACCTGCGCCCGCCTCACGCGGCGCGGCATGGCCCGGCTGGGCGGCGCGCTGGCCGTCGGCGCAATCGCTGTGGCGGGGCTCGTGAGCGGACCGGCGCAGGCCGCGCCGGCCTCGGTGCTCTGGGATCGCTGGACCGCCCATGATCCCAACAGCGCCACGCAAGTGGATCACAGCGGGTGGGACCGGATCCTCAAGCAGTATGTCTCCATGCGGACCGACGGGGTGACAGTGGTCGACTACGACCGGCTCAAAACCGACGACCGCGGCGCGCTCGACGCCTATGTGGCGCAGTTGGAGGCGACCCCGGTGAGCGCGCTCAACCGCGATGAGCAATTCGCCTATTGGGTGAATTTTTATAACGCGCTCACCGTGAAGGTGATCGTCGACAACTATCCCACCGACAGCATCCGCGATGTCGACATCTCGCCGGGCTTCTTCGCCGACGGCCCCTGGGGCGCGCCGCTGGTCACAGTGGAGGGCGAGCCGTTGACCCTCGACGACATGGAGCATCGGATCCTCCGGCCGATCTGGAATGACCCGCGCATCCATTACGCGGTGAATTGCGCCGCCGTCAGTTGCCCGAATTTGCAGCCAGAGGCCTATACGGCGGCAAATCGCGAGACGCTGCTGAACAATGGGGCCCGGGCCTATGTGAACGATCCGCGCGGCGTGGTTCTGGAGCAGGGGCAGCTTCGCGTCTCCAGCATCTATGATTGGTTCGAAGAGGATTTCGGCGGCTCGGACGCCGGCGTCATCGCCCATATTCAGCAGTTCGCTGGCCCGGAGCTGCAGCGGCGGCTGAGAGGCGTGCGGCGCATCGCCGGCGACGATTATGATTGGTCGCTGAATGACGTGGCCGCGCAGCCGAAGCCGTCTCCGCTGGTGCAGCGGCGGCGCTTCTCCTCCGGCGGGGGCACGCGCAGCACCGGCAGCTGACCGGTGCGCGGCCTCTGGGCCATCGCGATCGCGCTGCTGATCACCACGGCGGCGCTCACGGCGCTCTCCTGGCCCGCTGCGGGCGTGGGGAGCGTCTTTGGTTCAGCGGCGCCAGGGGGCGATGGACCCATCGGCTGGGTATTTCCAGCCACGGCGCTGATGATGCTGGCGGGGTTCGCCTGGATGGCGCTGCCACCGGCGATCCGAGCCGCGGACCAAGCCCAGGGCCCGCCTTGGCGAACGCTGGCGCTGATCCTGGCCGTCGGGTTCGCCATGAGGCTGATATTCTTCGCCTCCGAGCCGCTCTGGGAGCTCGACTACCACCGCTATCTCTGGGAAGGCGCGGCGGTGAACGTCGGGCTTAACCCCTATGCGCTCTCCCCGGCCGAAGCGCGCCTCGGCCCCGCGGCGGGGACGCCCCATGTCGAGGCGTGGCGCGCTTTGGCGGCGGCCCATCCGACTGAGCTGTCGGCCGTCACCTATGACAAGCTCCGCAGCGTTTACCCGCCGCTGGCGCAAGCCGCCTTCGCCGCCGCCCACGCGCTGGAGCCCTTCAGCCTCACCGCCCTGCGCGCCGTCTTCCTGCTCTGTGAGCTGGCGGCGCTTGGGCTGCTGGCGCTGCTGCTGAAGGAGGTGGGCCGGCCGCCCAGCTGGATCGCGCTTTATTGGTGGAACCCGTTGGTGGCGCGGGAGCTGGTGTGCGCCGCGCATATGGAGGCGGTGCTGCTGCCGTTCCTGCTGGCGGCGCTGCTGTTCGCCGCGCGCAAGCGTTGGCTGGCCGGGGCGGCGGCGGTGGCCCTGGCCGGCGCCGTGAAGCTGTGGCCGTTGGCGCTCGGCGCGCTGGCGCTGCGGGGCGCGGGCTGGGCGCGGTTCTTCGCAGGGGCGGCGATGATCGGCGCGATCACGGTGTTGGCGAGCTTACCGATCCTGCTGGGGCGGCTCGACGCTGGATCCGGCTTTGTCGCCTATGCGGGAGAGTGGGAGCGCAACGCGGCGCTGTTTCCCGCCTTGGCCGCGCTCACGGAGGGGATCCTGGAGGCGCTGGGCTTGCCTTTCGTGGACGCGGCCCCGGTGGCCCGGATTGGCGTGTTGCTGACGGTGTCGGCTCTGGCGGCGCTGCTGGCGCTGCGGCCTGTGGCGGATGCCGAGGATCTCTGCCGCCGCTGCCTGATCGTGATCGCAGCCATGTTCCTGCTGAGCCCCGCCGCCTATCCCTGGTATGCGGTCTGGTTCGCGCCGCTGCTCGCCGTTTTTCCCTGGGCGGGGCTCCGCCTGCTGATGGCGACGCTGCCGCTTTACACGTTGCGGTTTTGGTTCGTGGCGGAGGGCGACCCGACGGTGTTCGACACCTGGATCGTCTGGGCGCAGATCGGCCCGGTTCTGCTGCTGCTCGGCTGGGAAGCCCACCGGGCCGCCAAAGGCGGCCGACGCGGCACGGGGGCCGCCGCTCAGGTTCACGCCGCGAAGGGCGAAGCCGGTTACGCCGCGAGGGGCGCGACTTCATCCACCCAGGCCAGGCCCGGGCGATAGCGCCCTTCAACCCGGCCGTCTTTCAGGGTGAACAAGTGCAGCCAGCCATTGTCGAACAAGGCGCGCACTTCCGGGTGCGCCTTCAGCACATCCAGGATCGCCTCCCGCGGCGCCTCGATCATCACTGAAAGGCGCAGCGGCTCATGCATCAATTGCGCGCCGTCATGCACCGCTTGCCAAGGCAGGCCGGGGCGCAGGCGTCCGCCGTTGCCCTCGATGACGCCAATGCCGCCGACCACATTGTGGATCAGCTTGTTCCCGCCGCCGAACACGTCCGGCGCGACCGATGAGCCGTAATATTGCAGGCTGATCCAGCTCGCGACCACCACCGGCGCCGTGATGATCAGCTCGAGCGTGCCGAAGCCGTCATCGGCGCGCCAATCATAGCTGTGCAGGAAGGCGCGGCCGCCGAGGTCTTTGCCCACGGTCGCGCCCCGGGGCGCGGCGATGAAGGCGGCGCAGCCCGCGAGGCCCCATTCCGGGCGAACCTCCGCCCAGTTCACCGCTCGAGCCATGACGCTATCGGGCGTCGACCCTGGCAGCTTGGGCGCGCGCTCCGCCCGGGTGATGACCCCGGCCCGGTCGAGCCAGCCGCGGATCTTGCGTAACTCCGCCGCGCGGGCGGTGGTCGCGAGATCGTCGGAATAGACTGTGATCTGATCGGTTGTGGTGTCATGGAGCCCGGCGACGAACAGCGTGTCTTCGGGCACGGTGACGCCCCGCTCTTGCAGGCCGGCCCGCGCCTCGGGATCATTGAGCAGCAGCGCGAGCAAGCGGGCGGAGACGTCCCCCGCATAGCCGCCGCACGCGCCGCAATGGTAAGCGCTCTCATGGGGATTATTGGCGACCCGTGCGCCATGGCCGAGCAGGAGCACCACCTCGCCATGGCCGCTGGTGAGGCTCATAGCCTTCAGCACCGCCGCGGCGGTGTCCGCCTTGGCCTCCGCGGTCATCCCGCCTTCCACTTGGGGCGCGGGGTCCGCCTTTTTCGCCTTCTCGCCCATGCCGAGCGCGTCTTTCACCAGCTTACCGGCGTAGAGCGGCCCGGCGGACTCGACGAACGCAAAGGAGGAGACCGCCGCCTGCCGGAACCGGCCCCAGGCGCGTTTGGCGCGGGCGGCGATGCGCATTTCCGTCTCCGCCTCGCCCGCCGCGTGCGCGGTCGTTTGGACCGAAGGCGTCAGCAGCACAGGCAGGCGCGCTTCCACCAGATCCGAGCCGTGGGATTTATGGGCCAGTGGCAGCCCAAAGAAGCCCGCGAAGCCGATGGTCTCGATGTCCGGAGACACGCTCTCCAGCGCCCGGCGGAACACCTCCGAGCGCACATCGATGCAGAAGGCCGCTTGCAAGAGGGGCCGGCCTTCGCCCGGGGATAGCCCGTTGAGCGCCTGGGTCAGGCGGCGCTGATGGGCGCGGTCGGCGGCGTCTTGCAAGATCGCCAGCGCCACCTGGGCCGGCGTCGGCTCCACGGGCGCGGCGTGCGCGGCCACGGTCTCCGCCCAACGCTCGGCGATCTCGGGCGCATGGGCGAGCAGCGCCTCCTCCCATAGCAGTCGGATCGCCAACAGATCGGCCAGGGTGCGGTCGGTCTCGCCGGCGAGCTCCGCTCGCCAGAGCAGCCAGCTGGCGTGCTGCGCCCAACCGCCGAGATCCATCAGCAAACGCTGGAAAGCGGTGGGCGCCGCGGTTTCGGTGAGCCCCAGCGCGTCGGCGGCGCGGAGGATGGCCCGCTCCGGCGTATCAGGCGCTTCGGCGACATGCGCGCAGAAGCCGTCGAGCCCGGCGATCTCCGGGGTGAGGTCGTGGGTGGCCCAAGCTCGCCAGCCGGCGAACGCGTCAAGCCCCGGGCGGGGGGACCAGAGCGCTTGCCCCCGGTCGAAATGGCCGGCGGCCCAGAGCCCGACGGTCTTCTCGATGATCGACGGCCAGTCGACGCCGGTAACCTCCGCCGCTTGCGCCGCCACGGTCGGCGGTGTGACAACGGCCTCCGCCGGCCCGCGCGCCGCGGCCTTCAACGCGTCCACGCCGTCAGGCTTCGCTGGGGAGGACGCCGCCTCCAGCGCGTCCGAAAGGTCCTCATCGGTGATCCGGCCGGCGCGGATGGCGCCTGCGTAGGCCGCTGCGGTCTGCGTTGCGCGGACGCCCGCCACCCTGGCGAGCCTCGCCGACGCGGTGGCGAGATCCTCGCCGGTCTGCCCGAGGAACGGGTTCACCGCCACCGTCGCGTCCAGCGGGAAGGCGGGTGGGATCGCCCGGGCTGCGCTCTCGGCGGCTTTGAGCACGCCCGACATCAGCGTGGGCGAGATGTGCGAGTGCTTCATAAACATGGCCGACCTCCTCCGATCAGGTGGATTTCCGCGTGCGGAAACCACCGATCGCACGATCTAAAAGGGCGTTGAGATAGAGGCCGTTGGCCAGGTGGACCCGCAGGCCCGCGGTGGCCGGATGATGGGCCCAGAGCGGGAACAGCGCCTGGGCGAAGGCCACCAGACCGAAGGAGCCGACCGCCAGCACCACAAGCGCCCACTCCAGCGGTCCAGGCGTGGGGGCGGCGGGCAGGAACGAACCCCACAGCCCTTCCGCCACGGCTTGGAAGGTGAAATACCCAACCGCCGCGGCGACGGAGGTTCGCACCGTCCGCTTGGTGAGCTCCGCCGGCGCCATATCCGCAAAGCCCTGCGCCACGAGATACGCCACGCCGAAGATCAGGATCGCGCCCAGCGCCAAGGCCTGCGCCGTTTTCGGGCCCAGGATCATCGTGAACGCCACGGCGATCACCGCGTAAAGCGCCAGGGCGAGGCTGAAAGATTTCAGCACGGCGCCCACGCTCGGCTTGGCGACCGGCCCTGGCCGACGCAGCCCGGCCACCGCCCGCACCGCGCCCCCGGAGGAGAGGAACGCATGCGCCTTGTAGAGCGAATGCGCCACGATATGCAGGAGCGCCAGCGCCCACAGGCCAAGGCCGCATTGCAGCAGCAGGAAGCCCATCTGCGAAACGGTCGACCAGGCGAGCGCCGTCTTCACTGCGCTCTGGGTCAGCATCACCGCCGCGCCGAACAGCGCCGTGAAGCCGCCCAGCGTCACCAGCGCCGCCATGGCCCCGGGGCTGAGCTGCACCAAGCCGCTCATCGTGATCAGCAACACGCCGCCCGAATTGATGATGCCCGCATGGAGCAGCGCGGAGACGGGCGTGGGGGCCTCCATCACCTCCGTCAACCAGCCATGCAGCGGAAAGGCCGCGGTCTTCAGCGTCGCCGCGACGACCATGAGCGCAATGGCCGCGCTGACGCCAATCGTAAGCTCTGCGCTGGCCGCCGCTTGCGCGATCGCCTGCAAATCCGCCGTTCCGAATGCGGCGAACAGCAGCGCGGCCGCGGCGGCGAGCGCGACGTCGCCGCCATGCCAGACCAGCGAGAACTTCGTCGCCGCCCGCTGCGCCTCGCGTCGCTCGTCATAGAACAGAAGCAAGCGTCTCAGGCCGAGGCCGACGGCGATGGCCGACAGCGCCAGCGCCGCTAAGCTCGCCGACTGTACGAACACCAGCACGGCTGCGAGCGTGGCCAACATCAGGCCGTGAAACGCGCCCTCCCGCGCTTCGCCGTCCAAATACGTGCGGCTGTAGCGCATGACGATCCAGCCGATGAACGAGACCAGCAGCGCCAGGGTCACGCTAACGGCGTCGGCCCGCAGCGCGAACAGCGCCACGCCGTCCATGAGGTTGAGCCGCGCCGGGCCGAAGGCCGTCAGCTGCAACACGCCAGCGGCGCTCAGACCCAGCGCGCCGAGCGCGGCGTATTCGGACCAGAGCGGCAGATCACCGGGGCGGCGGCCCGGTTGGCTCAGCGCCAGCGCCGCGATGGCCAACAGGACCAAGGGCGCAAGGAAGGACAGTGATACGGCGGCCATGGCGTCTCCTCTTGCGGGCGCTGTGGTGTTACGTCGCAGGCGCTCACAGAAAAATTACAATTTTTGACGGCATCCATTCGTTTTTTTCGAAATGACTACCCTATTGATCCCCGTCGACGCGACGCTGAAGGCGTGGCGTGTCAGGTGAGCGAAACCAGGGGATCGGGCGCTGTGCGGGACGGCTTCAGGATAGTCACAGTGACGCCTGCGCTCGACGAAGCGGAGAGCGTTGCGGCCGTGTTGGACGCCGTTCCAGCCTGGGTCGACCAGCGGATCGTGGTGGACAATGGCTCAACGGATGGGACGGGCGCGCGCGCCGCCGAAGCGGGCGCGGCGGTGGTCGTCGAGCCGAGACGTGGCTATGGGCGGGCCTGTCTCAGCGGTCTCGCCCAGCCGGCGGCGCGAGAGGCGGATGTGATCGTATTCCTCGACGCCGATTTCGCCGACGACCCCACGGAGATGGCGGCGTTGGTCGATCCGATCCTCTCGGGCGAGGCGGATCTGGTGATCGGCTCGCGGCTGTTGGGCGGGGCGGAGCCAGGGGCCCTCACGCCGCTACAACGGTTCGGCAATGGGCTGGCCTGCACGCTGATGCGCTGGATCTGGGGCGCGCATTTCACGGATCTCGGCCCCTTCCGCGCGATCCGCCGCAGCGCGCTTGACCGGATTGGCATGTGCGATCCCGATTTCGGCTGGACGGTGGAGATGCAGTTGAAGGCGCTTCGCCATGGCTTGGCGGTGCGCGAGGCGCCAACGCGGTACCGCAAGCGCGCGCGCGGCGTCTCTAAGGTCTCGGGCACTCTGTCCGGGTCGCTGAAGGCGGGGACTAAGATCTTGTATTTGGTCGCGCGGTCGGTCTTCGAGCGGCGCGTTTGATTAGGCCCGCCTATAGAGATGCACGCCGTCGCTGCGCATGCTCCGGCGCGCGCGGCCCTGGCGCATCAGCCGGTGCAAATGGCTGAGCGTCTCTCCGACGGCGAGCCCGTTATGGCTGTCGGGGATCACCCGACGAAACATCGGCTGGAAGCACTCGACCACCGTGCGCGGGCTGTCCAAAAACGTCTCCAAGCGCTCGAGCGCCGCCTCATGCTTCGCCGCCACTTTCAGCAGCCGGGTCGAGGGGTCGTAGAACGGGTCGCCATGGCCCGGCAGCGTGAGCGTATCCGGGGTCTCGCCCAATTCAGCGGCCAGGCGTCTGCAGCTGTCGATCCAATCGCCCAGCGGATCGCCCTCGGGCTCGGCCGGATAGACGCCGATATTGGGACTGATCTTCGGGAGGATCTGGTCGCCGGCGATCAGCAATTTCTCTTCCGGGCGCCAAAGCAGCAGATGATCCGGCGCATGGCCGTGCCCCATCAGCACCCGCCAGCGCCGCGCGCCGATGGACAGCGTGTCGCCCTCCTTGAGCAGCGTGAAACCCAGGGGAAGGGGTGCGACCATGGCGGCGAAGTTTAGCCGTGACCGTTCGCGCCAGCCCTCAAGCTGCGCCTCGTCAAAGCCCGCCCGGCGGTAGAAAGCCTCCGCCTCCGGAGGCGGTTGATCGGTGGCCCCCAGATGCAGCATGCGCGCGTAGAGCCAGGCGGTGCGCGTGGTCAGCAGCTCCGCCCCCCGCCGCTGCAGCGCGCCGGCCGCGCCGATATGATCGGGATGATGATGGGTCGCCACCACGCGGGTGATGCGCCGCTCCGCGTCGACGCCGGAGGGGAATTGCGCTGTGAGATGGGCGTCGAGATCGGCCTCGGCGGTCTTCAGCCCAGGGTCGACGATGGTCCAACTCGGCGCGCCCGAGGGCGACTCGTCCGCCAGGAGCACCGCGTTCTGGAAGCCTGGCGGGAAGGCGACCGGGTTGGCGATGAGATAGACGCCCTCCGCCACCTCGCGGAATTCGCCGGGCGTCATGGGAGCCGTAACAGCGTCGACGTCGGCGCCGCTCTGTGGGGGGCTCTCGCCAGCGTCAGCCATGGCGCGGCCTCCGCTTCGACGCGTCCTGCGACGACCTCGGTGGCGTGTGGCGTCCGCCGTCGGGGCGATGATTTTCGAGATGCGCGACAGTCATCCGCGCATCAAACCCTTAGACGCCGCCCCGTCAACGCCGCGTGGTTGGCCGGCCGGGCTGCGCGCCCGGCCGCCAGGAAGGGTGGGGGGACGGCTGCTCGCCGTTAAGCGGTGGCGAGGTCTTCCGGCGACAACGCATAGAGCCCGTCGGCGCCGAGCGTCGCCATGGTCCGGAGCGCGTTGGTCTCCGGCAGAATCGCCAGGGCGAAGAAGCGGGCGAGGGCCAGCCGAGAAGGCTCATTGGAGCCGATCGCCGCTTTGACGAGGCCTTTGGCGCCCGCCGTCAGCGCCATGAGGCGCGCATAGGCGGCCGCGCCGGCGCCGCGGTCAGTCATGTCGGCCTCCAGCATCCACTGGGTGGCGGCTTCCGCGTCCTGCGCGGCTTTGGAGAGCGCGAGGCCGATATCGGCGTTCGGCCCGCCGGCCAGCGCCGCGCCGAGGGTCGCCACTTCTTCGAGATACGCCCGGGCCGCCACGCCGCCATCGGCCAGCTTGCGGCCGATCAAATCCATCGCCTGGATGCCGTTGGCCCCTTCATAGATGGTGGTGATCCGCACATCGCGCTCATGCTGCGCGGCGCCGGTCTCCTCCACATAGCCGCTGCCGCCATGCACTTGGACGCCCATATGGGCCACTTCGTTGCCCACATCGGTGCCGAAGCCTTTCGCCAGCGGCGTCAGGAACGCGGCGCGGCTTTCCGCGGCGGCGCGATCTTCCGGCGTGGCGGCGGCGACCGCCAGATCCAGATTCACGGCGCACTCATAGCAGACGGCGCGCGCCGCCTGGGTCATTGCGCGCATGGTGATGACCATGCGGCGCACATCGGCGTGGTTGATGATCGGGCCAGAGCCTTTGGGCGTGCGGCCTTGGATCCGGTCGTTGGCCCAAGCCAGCGCCTGTTGGGTCGCGGCCTCGGCGACGCCGACGCCTTGCAGCCCCACGGCCAGCCGCGCGTTGTTCATCATGGTGAACATGCAGGCGAGGCCTTGGTTCTCCTCGCCAATCAACCAGCCGGTCGCGCCGTCATAGGCCATCACGCAGGTGGGCGAGCCATGGATGCCCAGCTTGTGCTCAAGCGATATGGTCTGCAACGCATTGGCGACGCCCGGCGCGCCATCGGCGTCGGGGATAAATTTCGGCACCAGGAACAAGCTGACGCCGGCGCTGCCCTTTGGCGCGTCCGGCAGGCGCGCCAGCACCAGGTGCACGACATTCTCCACCACGTCGCTGTCGCCCCAAGTGATCCAGATCTTTTGCCCGGTGATCTCATAGGTGCCGTCGCCGTTCGGCGTCGCCTTGGTGCGCAAGGCCCCCACATCTGAGCCCGCCTGGGGCTCGGTGAGGTTCATGGTGCCATTCCACACGCCCGATGTGAGCTTTGGCAGGTAGACCCTCTTCTGCTCCGGCGTGCCGTAATGCTGCAGAGTTTCAATGGCGCCTTGGCTCAGGATCGGGCACAGCGAGAGGGCCATGTTGGCCCCGGCGAGCATCTCTGTGAGCGCCGCTTGGAAGGATACCGGTAGGCCCATGCCACCGAAATCCGGGTCCGCCGTCATGCCGACCCAACCGCCTTCGGCAATCTTACCATAGGCTTCCTTAAACCCGGGCGAGGTTCGGACGACGCCGTTCTCCAGCCGCGCGCCTTCCAAATCACCCGCCCGATTGGTCGGCGCGATCTGGTCCGCCGCCAGTCGCCCCGCTTCGTTCAACACCGCGCCCGCCGTCTCCGCCGTCGCTTCCGTGAAGCGTTCCGTTTCAGCCAGTCGACCCGCGTCGACCATGTGCCAAAGGGCGGCTTGGATGTCCTTGAGCGGAGCGGTGTACATGGGGGCGTCTCCTTATTGATTGGCCGATGCGTCAGTTCCCTCGCATGACCAAATCGTACCACAGACGGCCCGTTTCCAGCGCAAATTCTGCAATTTTCCTGTGTTTTTTCAGATAGTTATAAAGTTACCAGCAGGACTGATTTAGCGCATTCTTGTTTTGCGGCGGGCCGCGGACAGGACGCAATCGGTCGCGGCCCCCGCGCAATGCGGCGCTACGCCGCCGCGACCATGCTGACCGGGTCGCCGACGCGCGCCGTTCCCGGTGTGACGACTTTTGCGTAGACGCCAAGGCTCCCTTCGGCCTCTTGGACGAGCGCGCGCATGATCTGCCGGTCTTGCGGGAGATCGGCGAACCCATGGGTGGTCATCACGCAGCGCGGGCAGTCGACGATCACCTTCAACTCAACCGCGCCGATGCGCAATCTGCGCCCCACCCAGGCCAATTCTGGAAACGGCGCGCCCTCGGCGACGTCGCTGTCGATCAACAGATTGGGGCGGAAACGGCGTTGATCGAATTGGCTCTCCGGCCGCTTCGCGGCCATGGTGTCCAACGATTGCTGCGTGAGCAGCAGCAGCGGGAAGGCGTCGAAATACGTGCCCGGCGGCGACTCGAATTCGAGGATCTGCTCCGGAAATTTGCCGAGATCCGGCAGCGCCTCGCCCGGCTCCCTGCCGAAGATGCTACGCAGTTCTTGTTCGAAATCCTCATGGGCCGGCGCGCCCCGACGGTAATGATCCAACATGTCCGCCGGCATGAGCGGCCAAAACGTCACCGTCTCTCCCACAAGCTCTGAGAGCGCGCCCGGCAGCCCTGGGTCGCCGGTCATCATCACGCGCCCGTCGGGCAGGGTCACCTCCGCCGGCGACGAGCCCGTATCCGCCGGCGGCTCGAGATACCGGGCGGAGCAGCGCATGAGCGCGGGGAAACGCTTCGCGCCGCGCACGCCGCCGCCGGCGCGCTCGTCCCGAACCGCCCAAGCCCGGTCCCCCGGCGCGCCTTCCTGGCCAAGCGTCAGCGCGTCGAGCGCTTCCCCGCCCATGCTCTTCACCGGGTATCGGAACGCGCCGGAGAGCCGCCCCACCGTTTGGGTCTCTGCCATGTCATTCTCCTCCTTCGGCGGTGGCTCGGGCGCTCATTTGCGACGCCGATAAATGTACGCGTACGCCTCAGTCCCAGCCGATGCAAGGCGGCGGGCGGTTTGCCGCGACGGCGTGCGGGGCGTTATGGCTCCAGCATGTCGCCCAGTGCCGGATTGATCGAGCCCTTTGACGACGCCGCGCTCTCGCGCGCGGCGGCGCTTTTGCGCTCGGGCGGGCTCGTGGCTTTCCCCACGGAGACCGTCTACGGGCTCGGGGCCGACGCTCGGGATGATCGCGCGGTGGCGCGGGTGTTCGCCGCCAAAGGCCGGCCCCAGTTCAATCCGCTGATCGTGCATACGCAGGACCTCGAAGCCGCGGCGGAGATCGCTGAACTCTCGGCCATGGCGCGGGCCGTCGCTGAACGGTTCTGGCCTGGGCCGCTCACGCTGGTGGCGCGACGGCTCGGGTCGATCAGCGATCTCGCCGCGGCCGGGCTCGATACGGTGGCGGTTCGCGTGCCCGCGCCGGAGCGCACGCGTCGCTTGATTGAGGCCGCCGGCGGCGCGGTGGCGGCGCCCAGCGCCAATCCCTCCGGGCGTCTCAGCCCCACGGACGCCGCGGCCGTCGCGGAAGGCTTGGGCGACGCGGTCGATCTCATTCTGGATGGCGGCCCCTGCGCGGTGGGCGTCGAATCGACCATCATCGCCGTGACTGAGCCCGGCCCTCGGCTGCTCCGTGAAGGCGGCGTCCCGCGGGAGGCGCTGGAGGCGGCGCTGGAGGCGATGGGCGCGCCCGCGTTGAAGACGGCCCCGCCGGCCCAGGCCGCCCCTGAAGCGCCGGGCATGCTGTCGAGCCATTACGCCCCTGCGGCGACCCTGCGG
>JBCCTM010000005.1:0-27653 GCA_039198535.1 Pseudomonadota bacterium | reverse complement strand
TTTCCGTGTAGAAATCGTTTTAGATAGCCACGGACCAGGGTTGCGATATCTGTCGTATCCGGCCCGACCGAAGTGAGGAAGAAGAGAGCTGTTATGCTTCAGCGTTTTCAACGCATGGCGTTCGCCGCCGCCGCAGCGTGGATGGCCAGCGCGGCCGCCGCGGCGGCGGAGATCAGCGGGGAGATCGGCATTGGCCAATCGGAGCCCGGCCAACTCGACCTGCAGACGCCTGCGACGCAGGTGGCGCGTCAGGTGGCCGATCTCCATCATTTCATGCTGGTGATCATAACCGGGGTCACGATCTTCGTGCTCGCGCTGCTGTTGATCGTTGTGCTGCGCTACAACCGGCTCGCCAATAAGACGCCGGCCCGTTGGACCCACAATACCCTGGTCGAGGTGGTGTGGACGGCGGGGCCCGTCGTGATCCTCCTGTTGATCGCCTTCCCGTCCGTGAAGCTGTTGCAGCTCCAGGAAGATTTCAGCCAGGTCGCGCCGGATCTGGTGATCAAGGCCACCGGCAACCAATGGTACTGGACGCATGAGTACACCGAGCACGGCGTCGAATTTGACAGCACCATGATCGGCTATGGCGAGCCGGTGCTGAACGCCGCGGTGCGCGAAGAATTAGCGGAGTACGGCTATCCGGACCGCGCCTTCAAGCTCGCGACGGACACGGCGGTGGTCGTGCCTGTGAATAAGACCGTACTCGTTCAGGTGACCGCGGCGGATGTGATCCACTCCTGGACGGTGCCCGCGTTCGGCGTGAAGGCCGACGGCGTGCCGGGCCGGGTGAACCAAACCTGGTTCAATGCGGAAAAGCAGGGTGTCTATTTCGGGCAATGCTCGGAATTGTGCGGCAAAGACCACTCCTTCATGCCGATCACCGTCAAAGTGGTCAGCCAGCCCGTGTATGACGCGTGGCTCGCCTGCGCGAAGGAGAACGACATCGTCGATTGCCCCGCGCCGACCATGCTGGAGTTTCTAGAGGCCAAGGAGGCTCAAGAAGCGATCGCCGCGGCGGAGGCCGCGCGCGAGGCGGATATCGCATCGGCGGCCGATGCGGCCCCGTCAGTGGAGACGGTGCGGTAACGTGAGAGAGACCATCAGCCAAGGCGAGCATCGCGCCGAGGCCGGGCCGCTCGTGGAGGCGGAGCTCGGTGACTTTTGGGCGCTGATGAAACCCAGGATCATGCAGGTGGTGGTGTTCACCGCCTTCGTGGGCATGGTTGTCGCCCCAGGCGGCGTTCACCCGGTATTGGGCTTTGCGGCCCTGCTGTGCATCGCCGTCGGGGCCGGGGCCAGCGGCGCGCTGAATATGTGGTGGGACGCCGATATCGACCGGCAAATGAGCCGCACGCAAGGCCGTCCGATCCCACGCGGCCGTCTCTCGGCGGATGACGCGCTTTGGCTCGGGACGGCGCTGGGCGCGACGTCTGTGGTTTTCATCGGATTGATCGCCAATTGGCTCGCGGCGGGCCTCTTGGCGCTGACGATCCTCTACTACCTCGTCCTCTACACGATGTGGCTTAAGCGACTGACGCCACTCAACATCGTGATTGGGGGCGCGGCGGGCGCGTTTCCGCCCATGATCGGCTGGGCCGTTGTGACCGGCGGCATCGCCATTGAGCCGCTGATCATGTTCGCGATCATCTTTCTTTGGACGCCGCCGCACTCCTGGGCGCTCGCCCTGTTCCGCAATGACGACTATACGCGGGTCGGCGTGCCGATGCTGCCGGTGGTGGCGGGCGAGCGGGAGACCCGGCGGCAGATTTGGCTCTACTCCCTCGCGCTCACCGCTGCGGCGCTGGCGCCGCTGGCGACCAGCTTATCGGGTCCGATCTACGCGGCAGTGGGCCTCGGCGCGTCGGGCGCGCTGCTCCTCGGCGCATGGAGGCTGCGGGGCCGCTCTGAGGCGACCGCAAAGGCGGATGAGTATCAGGCGGAGAAGAAGTTCTTCGTTTTCACCATTTTCTACCTGCTGGCGCTGTTCGCCGCGCTATTGGCCGACGCCGGCCTAAGGGCGATCGGGCTCGATCTCGATCTGCATCAGGCGGTCGCGGGCGTGGGCGCGTAACGGGTATCGGCGAGCGAGGAAATAGAGAGCGACATGTCTGGTCATCGCGAGCATGAAATTTTCAAGCGCCGCCGGGCGCGCAACTTGGCGGTGTTGGCGCTGCTCGGCGGCTTCGTCGTGCTGTTGTTCACCGTGACGATCGTCCGCATGGGCGAGAACGCGCGCAGTCCGTTCACCGAATTTTGGAATCCGAGCTATTCGGATGGCGAGGTGGCGCGATGAGCGACGCTCCGCAAACCGCCTCCGCGGCAGGGCTCAGCGCCAGCGAGCGCCAAGCGGGCGCGCGCCGGACGGTCGCTAAGGTCGTGCTCGTGGCCATGGGCATGGGCGCGCTCTCCTTCGCGGCGGTGCCCTTCTACGATTGGTTCTGCCGTGTGACGGGCTTTGGCGGCACGCCGCTGACGGCGGACGCCGCGCCGGGGGCCGTCGAAGGCCGCACCATCACGGTCCTGTTCGACGCCAGCACACATCGCGACATGCCGTGGGATTTCAAACCCGCGCAAACGCGCATGACGGTGACCATCGGCGAGCCCTCGATCGCCTTCTACACCGCCCACAACCCGACGGGCGCGCCGGTCTCGGGCACGTCCACCTTCAATGTCGCGCCCCTCGATCTCGGCTCTTACTTCACCAAGATCGAGTGCTTTTGTTTCACGGAGCAGCGGCTTGAGCCGGGCGAGACGGCCCAGATGCCCGTGACGTTTTTCGTCGATCCGGATCTGCTGGAGGACCCGGAGCACAAGAATCTTCAAACGATAACGCTGTCTTACACCTTCTATCGGATGGACGAGCCGGAGACCGCAGAGGCGCCTAAGGCGCAGGCAAGCGACCGGGACCGGGGGTGAGACGCGTGGATGACCGCAAGAGCGCCCAAGGCGGCGCGGGAGGGACCTGATGGCCGGCCAAAAGCAGCATGATTTCCACATTGTGGACCCGAGCCCCTGGCCGTTGGTCGCGGCGTTCAGCGTTTTCCTGATGCTCACGGGCATCGTCCTTTGGGTGAACGGCGACGCCGACATCCTCACCGCCGGCACGCCCATCGTCTTTGGGCTCGGCTTTGTCGCCGTGAACGTCGCGGCGTTCCTTTGGTGGTCCGACGTGGTGAGGGAGTCGCATACCGGCGAGCACACGCCCGTGGTGCGCATTGGGCTCCGATACGGCGTGATCCTGTTCATCATGTCCGAGATCATGTTTTTCGCCGCGTGGTTTTGGATGTGGGGCAAGCACTGGCTCTACCCCATGCCCACCACGGCGGGGGCGGAAGGCGCGCTGGGCGGCAATCACGGGACAATCGGCGTCTGGCCGCCGCAAGGGATTGAGCTTGTCGACCCGTGGCACCTGCCGCTTCTCAACACGCTCTTGCTGCTCACCTCCGGGGCCGCGGCCACCTGGGCGCACCATGCGGTGATGGAGAACGACCGGAAGGGCGTTGTGAACGGGCTGATGCTGGCCGTTATCCTGGGCGTGATCTTCACCGCCGTTCAGGCCTACGAGTATTACGAGATCTTGCATCTCGGCTGGTTCGACGACGGGTCCTGGATCTACGGCTCCAGCTTCTTCCTGGCGACGGGCTTCCACGGCTTCCATGTGATCATCGGCACGATCTTCCTGATCGTGTGCTTGATGAGGGCCTTGCGCGGCCATTTCTCACCGGACGCGCATGTGGGCTTCGAGGCGGGCGCTTGGTACTGGCACTTCGTCGATGTGGTGTGGCTGTTCTTGTTCGCGCTGATTTATGTCGGCGTCCTCTGGTTCCCGAACGGCTGAACGGGCTGTCGGGAGAGGGCGATATGCCAAGCGAGCGCGTGGGTTCCGGGCCAGCGGCGGGGTCTCGCGGCTTCATGACCCGTGGACGTCGCTTGGCGTTCCTGGCGACCTTTGGCGCGGGCGGGCTGGCGGCGCTGCTGTGGCTCGGCTTTTGGCAACTCGACCGGCTTGAATGGAAGCGCGGGCTGATCGCCGAGATGGAGGCGCGCGCCGCCGGGCCCGCCTTGGCGCTATCCGGCGAGGAGACCGCCGGGCCCCATGAGCATCGCGCCGCCCAGGCGACGGGGCGCTATGACCCGACCGTTCCGCAAGTCCGCTACCTCACCTCCATCAAGGGCGTCGGCCCCGGCTTCCGCCTGATCGCCGCTTTTGAGCTCGAGAACGGCCGGCGCGTGCTGGTGGATCGCGGCTTCGCGCCCGAGCAAGCAGCGCCGCGGGGCGGGGAGACGCCCGCCTTGCCGAGCGGCCCACAGACGCTCACCGGTCGCTTGAGATGGCCGTCGGAGATCTCCGCTTTCACGCCGGAGCCCAACAGGACGGATTTCGTGTGGTTCGCGCGGGATGTGCCGTCGCTGGCGGCCGCGCTCGACACCGCGCCGGTGCTGCTGGTGCTGACGCCGGAGAACGCCGCCAGAGGCGGAGAGGCCGCGCCAACTTGGCCGAAACCGGCGCCGGTTGGCGTTGAATTGCCCAACAATCACTTGGGTTACGCGGTCACCTGGTTCGCCATGGCGGTGATCTGGCTTGCGATGTCGCTTGTGTTGGGCTTCAGAAGCACGGCGTAAGCGGGCGCTTGGTCCGCCAGGCTCAGAGAGGACGGCGGATGCGGTATCATAGCACGCGCGGCCAAGCGCCGGCCTTGGATTTCGAAGAAGCGATGCTGGCCGGATTGGCCGTGGATGGCGGGCTCTATCTGCCGGACGCGTGGCCCCAGCTGTCGGTGGATGAGATTGCAGGGCTGGCGGGGGCCGATTACGCGGCCGCCGCCGCCACAATCCTCGCGCCGTTCCTGGGCGGCGTCTATTCGGCGGACACGCTGCGGGCGATGGCCGACCGCGCCTATGCCGGCTTCGCCCACCCCGCCCGGGCCCCGCTGCTGCAGATCGGCGCGAATGAGTGGATCCTGGAGCTGCATCGCGGGCCGACCCTCGCCTTCAAAGACTTCGCCATGCAGCTGATCGGCGAGATGTTTGAGCGCACGCTGACGCGCCGGGGCCGCCGCGCCACCGTGATCGGCGCCACCAGCGGCGACACGGGCTCGGCGGCCATGGAGGCCTTCCGCGGGCTCGATGCGGTCGATGTGTTCATCCTCTACCCCCATGGGCGGGTGTCCGAGGTGCAGCGCCGGCAAATGACGACGCCGTCTGAGGCCAATGTCCACGCCCTCGCCGTGGAGGGGTCGTTCGACGACTGCCAGGCGTTGGTTAAGGCGATGTTCGCGGACGCCGCGTTCCGCGAAAAGATGAGCCTCGCCGCGGTGAACTCGATCAACTGGGCGCGGGTGGCCGCGCAGGTCGTGTACTACTTCACCGCCGCGGTCGCCTTGGGCGGGCCGGCGCGCCGTGTCTCTTTCAGCGTGCCCACGGGCAATTTCGGCGACATCTACGCCGGATGGACCGCAAAGCGCATGGGCTTGCCCATCGAGCGGCTGGTGGTCGCCACCAATGAAAATGACATTCTGCACCGCACCTTGGAGACTGGCCGCTACGCGCCGCAAACCGTGCGGCGCACCACCGCGCCCAGCATGGATATTCAGGTGTCCTCGAATTTTGAGCGCGCGCTGGCGGATGCCCATCTCGACGCCGCCGGCGGTCGTGACGCTGGCGCGGTCGACGGTCTCATGGCGGCGCTCCGGGAAGAGGGCGGCTTCACCATCGGGCCCGAGCCGCTGGAGGCGCTTCGCGCGGTGTTCGATAGCGCCCGTGTGGATGAGGCGGCGGTGTCCGCGGAGATCCGTCGCGTGCGGGATGAAACGGGCGAGGTGATCGATCCGCACACCGCCATTGGCGTCGCCGCCGGGCGCGCGCGACGCGGCGATCCGCAGACGCCGATGATCTGCCTCGGCTGCGCCCATGCGGCGAAATTCCCCGACGCGGTCGAGGCCGCCTGCGGCGTGCGCCCCGCCCTACCGCCGCATATGGCGGACCTGTTCGAACGGCCCGAGCGCGTCACGGTGGTCCCCAATGCGCTCGACGCGGTGGAGGCGGAGATCGCGGCTCGGGCGAATGGTCGCGGCTGAGTGGGCTAACACGTTGAGCTGGAACCTGGTTTGGTGTCCTCGCGCATCCTTGCCCCGCCGCTCTGGATCACTAAGCTTGCGGCCGGCGTACCGCCGCGGAGATGAGAGATGAACGAGCCCGGCGCGCCAGCCGCCGCACAATCCCAAGATGCGGCGAAATCCCAAAACCCCGCACAACGCCAAGACCCCGCGAAATCCCAAGGCGCGGTCGAGACATCCGACGCCGTCAATGTGACCTCGCTCTCCAATGGCGTGCGCGTGGTGTCGGACCGGATGCCGGGCCTTGCTTCCGCGGCGCTCGGCGTTTGGGTCGGCGCCGGCGCGCGGCATGAGCGGGCGGAGCAAAACGGCGTGGCGCATTTTCTTGAGCACATGGCGTTCAAGGGCACGAGCCGACGCAGCGCCCAGGACATCGCCGAAGAGATTGAAGATGTGGGCGGGGAGCTGAACGCCTACACCTCTCGGGACACCACCGCTTACTACGCGCGCGTCTTAGCCGATGACGCCGATTGCGCCCTCGACATCCTGGCGGACATCCTGCGGGATCCGCTGTTCGACCCCGACGATGTCGATCTGGAGCGCGGCGTGATCCTCCAAGAGATCGGGCAGTGCCTCGATACGCCGGACGATATTGTGTTCGATTGGGCGCAGGAGGCCGCCTTTCCGGACCAACCCATGGGCCGGGCGATCCTCGGGCCGCCGGAGAATGTGAGCGGCTTCGACGCCGCGGCGCTCTCCGGCTTTATGGCGGAGCGGTATGGCCCGGATCAGCTGGTGGTTGGCGCCGCGGGCGCGGTGGATCACGACGCGCTGGTGCGCTTCGCGGAAGCGCGGTTCGGCGATCTTTCACCGGTCGCCTCGGCGGCGCCGAGCCCTGCGCGCTACGCGGGCGGCGAGCGGCGCGAGATCAAGGATCTCGAACAAGCGCATATGATCCTGGGCCTGCCCGCCCCGGGCCTCGACGATGACGACGTCTTCGCAGCTCAGGTTCACGCAACGGTGCTCGGCGGCGGCATGTCCTCCCGGCTGTTCCAAGAGGCGCGGGAGAAGCGCGGGCTCTGCTACTCGATCTTCGCGCAGTCGTCGCATTATGCGGAGACCGGCCTTCTTACGATCTATGGCGGCTGCGGCGGGTCCTCGGTCGCGGCGTTGATGGAGGTCTGCGCGACCGAACTCCTCGCCGTGCGGGACGCGCCGGGGCAGGCGGAGTTGGACCGCGCGAAGGCGCAGCTGCGCGCCGGCGTGCTGATGGCGCTCGAGTCGCCGTCGAGCCGAGCGGAGCGCGCGGCGCGCAACCTGCTGAGCTACGGTCGCGTCCGGCCCTTAGAGGAAGTGCTGGACAACTTGGCGGCCGTGTCTCTCGACGATCTACGCGCCTACGCCGACCGGGCGCTCACCGGGGCAAAGCCGACGGTCACGCTCTATGGCCCTGTCGCCGATGCGCCGGCTTACCCCCTGTTTTGCGAGCGGTTCGCCCCATGAGCGGCGTCGCGCGATCCGGCGGCGGGCTGTTCCGGCGCGCCTTTGACGGGGACGGCTTCTGGAACGCGCTGTGGTCGCCGAACAGCGCGTACCCCGCGCTGAAAACGGAGCGTCTGCTGATCCGACCGCCGCAAAAGAGCGACCACGTGGCTTGGGCGCGGTTGCGGCGCGCGTCGGCGGCGTCGCTTAAGCCCTGGGAGCCGAGCTGGTCTTCCGACCATTTGAGCGCGGCGGCTTTCCGTCGGCGGGTCCGATGGTCGCAGAGGGAGATCGATGCGGGCCGCGCCTATCCTCTGCTGATTTTTGAGCGGGATCCGCGGGCCGGCCCGAGGCTGGTGGGCGGCTTAACGTTGGAGCATGTGCGCCACGGCGCCGCCATGTCCGCGTCGCTTGGCTACTGGTTGGGCGTGGGCGCGGAGGGGCGGGGCTTGATGGCGGAGACCATCGAGGCGGTGGCGGCTTTCGCCTTCGACGATTTGGATCTGAGCCGTCTGGAGGCCGCATGCCTGCCTGAGAACACCCGCTCCCGGCGGCTACTGGAGCGGGCCGGCTTCCATGAAGAAGGCTTCGCCAGCGCGTATCTTCGGATTGACGGCGCTTGGCGCGACCATGTGCTCTATGAGCGCCGCCGCCAGGATCGGATCGACCCGGCGGCGCGTGAGGCGTGACCGATTAGGCCCGGGCGGACCCCTGTGCGCTAGTTCCGGCGCTTTTCGACGCGCGCTTCCGCCGCTTCGGCGCAGGTGGCGGCGTGAAGCGGGCCGCCGTCAGCGCCGCCTGCTCCGCCGAGGCGCTGGCCTGCGCGGCCCATTTCGACCCCATCGGCGCGGCCGGGACCGCGGTGGACGGCATCACGCCTAATGCGCCCACGAACGGATTGCCGGCGGCGCCCGCCGCGCCCAGCGCCTGCGGGTTCAGCATCGGCGGGGTCAAAATCGGCGGCGTCATGGCTTTCAGCACGGCGACGGCCACAGGCGGCGCGAGCGCCATCGGCGTGCTCGCCAGCGCCATCCGCGCCATGCTTTGCTGAACCGTCTGGATAAAGGACATCTGCGCCTGCAGCGGAGCGACCATCACCGGGAGCCACTGCGCCGCCACGCTCCGGCGCGCATCCGCCAACGGGCTTTGCTCGGTGACCTTTGCGGCGCTTTTGCGCGCCACATCGTTCAGCGCTCCTGCGGCGGCCTCGATGTCGATGGTCCGCGCGGTCTTGCGGCGTGAAGCTGTCTTCTTCACCGCGGCGGCCTTGCTCGACCCGCGTTTGGAGGAGGATGTCTTGGACGGGGCTGTCTTGGACGGCGCTGTCTTGGACGCCGCGGTTTTGGCTGCGGAGGCTTTGCTCACAGGCCTTTTTGCAGCGTCGGTTTTGGAAGCGGCGGTTTTCGAGCCGGCCGCTTTCGTCGTCGCGCGTTTGCGAGATGGGGCTTTGCTCGACGCCGCCTTACCTGCGGCGCCGCTCAACTTCGCTTTTTCGCCATCCGGAGCCGCCGACCGCGATCGCTGTCGCGCGCTCGATTGCGCGGGTGTCTTAGACTTGGTCGTGGTCGGCATGGTCGGTCCTCGCTTTCTGCGCCGCTCGGGCTGTTCGTCGCCCTGACCAAAAGGCCCCAAAGGTTAACGACCTCGTAACCTTCGGAAGTATTGTGAAATCTCTGAAATATTCCGTGCGCCGTACCGTGCGCTCGGATCACAGTTGCAACGCCAGCTGCGCGCCGCCGGGTGGACGGAATAGATCGGTGCGTAGATCGGTGCGCTTGGGCTCCAATCCCAACCGCTGACGCGCCGCTTCGAAACGGCGGGCGATTAGCATTGCTAGAGGCCCGGTCCCGCGCTGGCGCACGCCCCATTCCGGATCATAGTCGCGGCCGCCTTGCGTATCCCGCACGAGCTTCATCACCCGCGCCGCCCGCTGCGGCCGGGCTTCCGCCAGCCACTCTTTGAACAAAGGCGCGACCTCCAGCGGCAGCCGCAACGTGACGTAATCGGCCCAGGAGGCGCCCGCCTCCGCCACACGCTCAAGGAGCGGCTCGATCTCATGATCGGTGAGCGCGGGGATAATCGGGGCCATCATCACCCCGGTCGGCACGCCCGCCTCCGCCAGACCGCGCACCGCGTCTAACCGGCGCTCTGGCGTCGGCGCGCGCGGCTCCATGGCGCGGGCCAGGCTGCGATCGAGCGTCGTGATGGAGAGCGCCACGCGCGCGAGCCCCTTGGCCGCCATGGGCGCGAGGATCTCCAAATCCCGCAGCACCAGCGCGCCTTTGGTGACGATGGTCACCGGATGGTCGCACGCGGCCAGGGTCTCCAGGATCTCTCGAGTGATCCGGCGATCCTTCTCGATGGGTTGATACGGGTCCGTGTTGGTGCCGAGCGCGATGGTTTTGCAGCGATAATTCGGCTCAGACAGCTCCCGCCGCAGCGCCTCGGCCGCGCCAGGCTTCACGGTGAGCCGGGCTTCGAAATCGAGGCCAGGCGACAGGCCGAGATAGGCGTGTGTCGGCCGCGCGAAGCAGTAGGAACAGCCATGCTCGCAGCCGCGATAGGGATTGATTGACCGATCAAATGGCAAATCGGGCGATTGATTGCGTGTGATGATCTTCCGCGGGCGCTCCACGCTTACGGTCGTCCGCAGTGTCGGCCGCTCCTCAGGCGTCCACCCGTCGTCGAACGCCTCCCGACGCTCGCGCTCATAGCGTCCGCTCTCATTAGAGACGGCGCCGCGTCCTCGCGCCTTGGCCCCGCCGCTTTGCATCACTCGCCCTCACCAGCATCTCGCGTGGTGAGAACAATATAAGAACATTTCCAAAGATCAAGGGGTCAGGCGCTGCCGCCCGCAGAGGACAGCAGCGACGGGTCGACGCCGATCTGCGCCAAGGCTCGGGCCCATTTCGTGTCGTCCTGCGCGTCGAACACGATGTCCGGATCCGCTTCGCATTGCAGCCAGCCGTTCTGACGGATCTCTTTCTCGAGCTGCCCTGGACCCCAGCCCGAGTAACCGAGCGCGAACAGCATTCGCTCCGGCCCTCGGCCCGCGGCGATGGCGTGCAACACATCGACGGTGGTCGTGACGCTCACCTCATCATCGATCTGCATCGTCGCGTCATCCTGGTGGTAGTCCGGCGAATGCAACACAAAGCCGCGCTCCAGCTCCACCGGACCGCCAAAACGGACGGGCGTGTCCTCGAGGTCGGCGGAGATCTCCAGCTTCATCTGTTCCAGCAGCTCGCCGAACTTCAGCTCGTCGCTGACCCGATTGACGATTAAGCCCATCGCGCCAGTGGTCTGGTGATTGAAGACGTAGATGACCGTGCGGTCGAAGCGCGGATCGCCGATATTCGGCATGGCGATCAGAAGTTGGCCGGCCAAGCCGCTCTCTTCCGTCTCATCTGTATCCGCAGGGGTTTCGTCCATCGTCTGGTTCCTAAGGGACCGCGGCGGGCGTCGATGGCGGTCATCGTCCAAGGGTGTAATCTGCGGAGCTTAGATTCAAGGGAGTCTTGTCACCCTTTCCACCACCGCACTATATGGAAGCTGAGAGGTTGGCGCGGGCGGGCCCCTCGCCAACCCGGTCAGGTCCGGAAGGAAGCAGCCGTAACGAGCCCGGTTCGGGTCGCTGTCAGCCTCTCACCCTCCCTTTTTGCGCCCAGCAGCGCTCGCCGGTCGGACGGCAGGATGGGGAGATCGCCGTAAAGGGCGCCCCCCCAGAGAGACACCCCGCGAGAGACACCCTGTGAAAGACACCGCATGAAAGACGCCGAAGGAGACGCGCCGATCGCAGGCGACGCGGCGTATGCGGTTCTGGCGCGAAAATATCGCCCCCAGGATTTCAGCGGGCTGATCGGGCAAGACGCCTTGGTTCGCGTCCTTACAAACGCCTTTGAGCGCGGGGCCATACCGCACGCCATCCTGCTGACCGGCGTGCGCGGCGTCGGTAAGACCACCACCGCGCGTATCATCGCCAAGGGGTTGAATTGCAGCGCGTCCGACGGGCCCACCGTCGCGCCCTGTCTTGAGTGCGACAATTGCGTCGCCATCGCGGAATCCCGCCACGTCGATGTTTTGGAAATGGACGCCGCCAGCCGGACCGGCATCGAAGACATCCGCGAGATCATCGAGTCGGTGCGCTACCGGGCCAATATGGGTCGGTATAAAGTGTACATCATCGACGAAGTTCACATGCTGTCGCGCAACGCCTTCAATGGGTTGCTGAAGACGCTCGAAGAGCCGCCCCCGCATGTGAAATTCATCCTCGCCACAACGGACGCCCATAAACTTCCAGCGACCGTTCTCTCCCGCTGCATGCGCTTCGACCTCCGCCGGGTCGACACGGCCCAGATGACGAGCCATCTGGGCGCGCTTTGCGAGAAAGAGGGCGTCACTGCGGAGCCGGAGGCGTTGTCCCTGGTGGCGCGCGCGTCGGAAGGCTCGGTGCGGGACGCGCTGTCGATCTTGGATCAAGCGATCGCCCATGGGGCCGGCGCGGTCTCGGCGGAGGCGGTGCGGGAGATGCTTGGCTTGGCCGACGCGGGGCGCGCCTTTGACCTGCTGAAGCTGATCCTCGCCGGCAAACCGGCGGACGCGCTGGCGGAGCTCGGCGGCCTGCACGCGGATGGGGCGGAGCCGGCGGCGATCCTCAGCGAGCTGGGCTCGGCCTGCCACCTGGCGACCGTGGCGAAGGCCGCGCCTCACCGCGCGGAGGATCCATCCCTCTCGCCGGCAGAGCGCGCGGCGAGCGCCGAGGTCGCCGAGCGCACGTCGATGCGGGCCCTGGCGCGGCTCTGGCAAATGCTGCTGAAGGCGCTTGAGGAGACGCAGCGCGCGCCGGCGCCGCTCGCCGCCGCGGAGATGGCCGTGATCCGCATGTGCCATGTCTCAGAGCTGCCGTCGCCGGAGGAAGCGCTCGCCAAGCTCAAGGAATTGGATGCGGGCGGCGGCGCAGCGGGCGCAGGCGCGGCGAAGGGCGCGAGCGGGGCCGCCTCGGCGGGAACGGCGCCGCAAGGGGGGGGCGCGCCAAATGCGGCGGCAAGTTCGAGGACTGGCGCGGCGACCAGCTTCTCCGCGCCCCGGGAGCGGCCGCTTGGCGGCGCTGGGGCCGCGACGGCCGCCCTTCGCCAGACGGATATCGCACCTGCGCCGCCGAAGAGCGTGACCGCACCGAATATCGATCCGTCGCCGGCTCCCGCGCCAAAACGCGCCCCGGCGCCGGCCTCGCCGGAGAGTTTCGACGAGATCATCGCCCTGATCCGCAGCAAGCGGGACGTGAAGCTCTTGTTGGATGTGGAGCGATTTGTCCGGCCTGGGCCGGTGGAGCCCTGCAGCTTTGAGCTTACCCTTGTCGAGGGCGCGCCGGAGCCGCTGGTGGGCGTGCTCCGGGATCGGCTCAGCAAATGGACCTCCGCCGTCTGGCGCGTGACCGCAGTGGACGGCCATGATGGGCCG
This sequence comes from Pseudomonadota bacterium, assembly GCA_039198535.1. GTDB lineage: Bacteria > Pseudomonadota > Alphaproteobacteria > Rhodobacterales > Rhodobacteraceae > JALEGB01. Next base: position 14,652 of record JBCCTM010000005.1, on the reverse strand, counting down.
ACCTTGGCGGAGCTGCAAAAGGGTGATGAGGAGGCGCGACGGGAGGTGGCGCTGGCGGACCCGCTGGTGCGTTCGGTGCTGGACGCCTTCCCGGGCGCCAGATTGCTGGACGTCCGGGAGCCGGGGGCGCCGGCCAGCGCGCATAATCCTCAGACCGTCGAAGACGCCGCGGATGACGACACGCTGTTGGCACCGTACGATGACATTGATCTCGTGCCCGATCCTTTTGGTGAGGAGGGATATGCGCCAGATCCGGATGAAGAGAGCGACCTCGACTGAGGCCGCGCAGGCGCGACAGGAGATTTTGGCATGCTGAAAGGGCTCGGCGGACTCGGCGATATCGGCGGCATGATGAAGCAAGCGCAAGAGATGCAGGCCAAGATGACGGAGCTGCAGCAGCGCTTGGAGACCATCGAGGTCGAAGGCGCGTCGGGCGCCGGCATGGTGAAGGCCGTCTGCACCGCAAAGGGGGCCCTGAAGTCGGTCAGCATCGATCCGAGCTTTCTGAAGCCTGACGAGGCGGCCGTGGTGCAAGATCTGATCGTCGCCGCCGTCACGGACGCGCAGGAGAAAGCGCGGGAACGGGCGCAGCGGGAGATGCAGGAGCTGACCGCGGGCCTGCCCCTGCCGCCGGGGATGTTCGGCGGGTGAGCGGCGGCTCGGCGGAACCGGCCGGCGAGATTGAGACGTTGATCGCGCTGATGAGCCGACTGCCGGGGCTCGGCCCCCGCTCGGCGCGTCGCGCGGCTTTGCATTTGATGCGGAAGCGCGAGGAGCTGCTCGCCCCGCTGGCCGCCGCCATGGCGGAGGCGGCTCTAAAAGCGCGGCCTTGCGCGATATGCGGCAATATCGATGTCGCCGAGATCTGCGGGATCTGCCGAGACGAGACCCGCGACCCGTCAGTGATCTGCGTTGTCGAGGAGGTGGGCGATCTCTGGGCCATGGAGCGCGCGGGCGTGTTTAGAGGCCGCTACCATGTGCTCGGGGGGACCCTGTCCGCGCTCGATGGCGTTGGGCCGGAGCAGCTGCGCGTCCCCGAACTCGCGGCGCGCGTCGCGGCCAATCAGGTGGCGGAGGTGGTGCTGGCGTTACCGGCCACCGTCGACGGTCAGACCACCGCCCATGTGGTGGCCGAAGCGCTCAGCGCCACCGGCGCGCGGGTCACCGCGCTGGCGCGGGGCGTGCCCCTGGGCGGTGAGCTCGGCTATCTGGATGAAGGCACCATCCAAGCGGCGCTCGGCGCGCGGCGGGAGATTTGAGGCGAGGAATTTTAGATGGGGATGAGATCCACCATCGACGAGCCGGCGGCGGTTGCGACGACAGCAGACGCCGGCTCTGAGATCGAGCCCGCCCCGGCGGACAGGGAGGACGATCGGGGCGTCAATCTCTCCCATGGACCGACGCTGCTGGCGCTGCCGGGGCCGACCATGATCCCCGATGTGGTGCTCCAGGCCATGCAACGCCCGGCCTGTGACATCTATGGCGGCGGGGAGTTGGAGCAGACGACCCACAGCATCCTGAGCGATCTCAAACCCTTATTTCGCACGGTGGAGGCCCGCACCTACCTCTACGTCGCCAACGGCCATGGCGGCTGGGAGGCCGCGATCTCGAATTTGTTCTCTGCGGGCGACAAGGTCTTGGTGCTGGCGTCGGGCCGCTTCGCCATCGGTTGGGGAGAGATGGCCTCCGCCATGGGCGTCGAGGTCGAGGTGTTGCCGAGCCCGCCCCGCGGCGCGGTGGACCCGGCGGCGGTGGAGGCGCGGCTGCGCGCCGACGCCGGGGGAGCGATCAAAGCGGTGCTGACGGTGCAGATCGACACCGCGTCGGGCGTGCAGAATGACCTGCCCTCGATCCGCGCCGCCCTCGACGCCGCGGGCCATGGCGCCCTGTTTCTTGTGGATGGCGTCGCCTCCATCGGTTGCACGCCGTTCGAGATGGACGCCTGGGGCGTGGATCTGGCGCTCACGGGCTCCCAGAAGGGCCTGATGACCCCGCCCGGGCTCGCGCCGATGGCCGCCGGGCCGCGGGCGTTGGAGGCCCATGCGTCGGCGGGGCTGCGGACGCGGTATTGGGATTGGACCTTCCGGGACGGCCCTGAGCACTACCAAAAATACTGTGGCACGCCGCCGACGCATTTGCTGTTCGGCTTGCGTCGCTCCCTCGATTTGTTGCTGGTCGAAGAGGGGCTTGAGGCGGCTTGGGCCCGGCATCGCCGCCTGGCGCGGTCGGTGCGCGCAGCCATCGACGCCTGGGGCCAAGAGGGCGCGCTCGAATGCGCGGTGCTGAAGCCGGAGCAGCGCTCGGACACGGTGACGCCGGTGTTTACGGCGGAGGGCTTGGAGGCGGAAGCGTTGCGCCAGCTCACCGCGGCGCGTTGCGGCGTGACCCTCGGGCTGCAAATCGGCGATGACGCGCCGCGGGGCCGGGCGTTCCGCATCGCCCATATGGGCCATGTGAGCGCCGCCTCCGTCATGGGCGTCCTCGGCGCCACGGAAGCGGGCATGCGCGCGCTCGGCTGGCCGATTGGGGAGGGCGGCCTGAGCGCCGCCGCCGCTGAGATGGCCGCGGCGTTGGGTGGACACTCCGCAGGCGACGCCGCCTCCGACCGCGCGGCGTGCTGCGATTAACGCCAGGCGACGGCGCCCGAGCTGTCAGGGCTTATCGCTCTCCGGCTCGCCGTCCTTCGTCGCGCCGCCTTCGGGCAGATTGAAGAAGGCCTCCGCATCCACCGGCGCGTCCTTCTCCTCATCCTCGGCTTCGGCGACGGGCGCGTCATCGCCAAACAAAGCCGCGGCGGCGTCCGCGGCGGCCTCCTCCGTCGCGGGCGGTCGGCTGCGCGCGGCGTCGACGTCGAAGCTCTCGAGGCCTTCGAACGCGCCTTTCACCGTGGCTGCGACGGGCTCCGGAGCGAGGCTCTCCTCCGTGCTCATCAGGCCCGGTTCTTCGCTCACGGGCTCCCCATTCGCCGCAGCCTCTTTCGCCTTCCGCGCGGCCGCTTTGCCCACGGCGGCGTCGAGATCCACTTGGCGGCAGAGGCCCAGCGCGACCGGATCCACCGGCTGGATATTCGCAGAGTTCCAGTGTGTCTTGTCGCGGATCGCCTGGATCGTGGCCTTGGTGGTGCCCAGCAGCTTGGAGATCTGACTGTCGGCGAGTTCCGGATGGTTGCGGACCAGCCATGCGATCGCCGCGGGGCGATCCTGCCGCTTTGAGAGCGGCGTGTATCTCGGGGCTTTCTTCTTCGGCTCAGGTGTTGAGATCCGGGGCTTCAGGTTGAGGCGGCGCTTCCCGTCCTGTTCGCACCGTTCAATCTCCTCGCGCGTCAGCTGATTGTTGGCGATCGGGTCAAACCCTTTGATGCCGACCGCCACCTCCCCATCGGCGATGCCCGAGATCTCGAGCGGGTGCATGCCGACGAACTCGGCGATCTGGTCGAAGGTCAGGGTGGTGTTGTCCACCAGCCAAACGGCGGTGGCTTTGGGCATCAAGGGCTGCGGCATGGGGCGTCCTCGCGGCTGGTCCGGGCCCTCCACGGCCCCGGGTGTATCGGCTCTCCCTTCGCGGCGCGGCGACAAAATAGAGCCTGCGGTCTGTCCGAGGACGACCGCGGCGCCAAAGCGCTCCACCATCTCAGGGAATGTCCCTTACATAGGCGGCGCAGGGGGCGCTCGGCAAGGCGCCGCTTGAAGAGAGCCGGCCGGCGGTTGATCCGCCAAACGCCGGCGCGGTATGGCCGAGCAGGGCGCATAGGGGTGGTGGCCCGCGCGTGGTGAAGGGGATGGCATGTCCGGCGGAAAGAGACCTGCGGATCGCGGCGCGATCACACTGATGGGCGCAGCGCTGATGGCGGCGGTGGCCGGCCTTGCGCTGTTCCTCGGCCCCGACAATGGCGGCGACGCGATCACCCGCGCTGTGGAGCGCGCTCAAGAGCGAGAAGCGCAAGCGAACGCCCCCCAAAACGCGCCGGAAGCGCGCCAAGCGCAGAACACCAGCGTCGCCCCGGCTCCGGCGGACGCGCCCTTTGACTACTACGTCCTCGCGCTCAGTTGGTCGCCGAGCTTCTGCGAGGATCGGCCCGACGCGGATCAATGCGGACGCGGCTACCGCTTTGTCTTGCATGGCCTTTGGCCGCAATTCGAGCGCGGCTACCCGCAGGATTGCGCCACCAACGCCAACCGGCGCGTGCCGGGTCGGTTGCTGGACGAATATTCCGATCTCACCGTCAGCCGCGGGTTGCTCGCGTATCAATGGCGCAAGCACGGCTCCTGCAGCGGCCTGAGCGCCGCCGACTATTTCGCCACCGCCCGGAGCGCGCTGCGCGGCGCGGCCATACCCGCGTCGCTCCAACAGGCCTCCCGAGACGTGCAAGTCGACCCGCGCGCCGTGGAGGCGGCGTTCCTCAGCGCCAACCCGGGTCTGGCGCGGGATCAGATCACCGTCACCTGCCGGTCGGGCGATCTCCATGAGGTCCGCATCTGCCTCGACAAGGATCTCAACCCCCGCCGTTGCGGCCCCGATGTGATCCGAGACTGCTCCGCCCGCAGCGTGGACTTGCCGGCGCCGTAACGGGGCTTTTGGACCACGCTCCGCAGGCGCGCCCTTGAGCAGAGCGGAACGGATCCGTACGTCTTCGAGAAAGCTAAAATCGCTGAGCGGAGAGCGCCGCAGATGGAAAAGTTTACGATTTTGACCGGAGTGGCGGCGCCGATGCCGCTGATGAATATCGACACCGATATGATCATCCCGAAACAATTTCTGAAGACGATCAAGCGCTCCGGGCTCGGCGTGCACGCTTTTCAGGAGATGCGCTACGATCCAGATGGCGCGGAGATCCCGGATTTTGTCTTGAATAAACCCGCCTATCGCGAGGCGAAGATCATTGTCGCCGGCGAGAATTTCGGCTGCGGGTCGAGCCGCGAGCACGCGCCGTGGGCGATCCTCGATTTTGGCGTCCGCTGCGTGATCGCGTCTTCGTTCGCGGACATCTTTTTCAACAATTGCTTTAAGAACGGCATCTTGCCCCTGGTTTTGCCGCAGGAGCAGGTCGACCGCTTGATGGCCCATGCGGAGAGCGGGGCCAACGCCACCCTCACCATTGATCTGGAGGCCCAGGAAGTCCGCGGCCTCGCCGATGGTCCGATACCGTTCGAGATAGACCCGTTTCGGAAGCGCTGCCTGCTGGAGGGCTTGGACGATATCGGCCTCACGATGGAGAAGGCGTCGGCCATCGACGCGTTTGAGGCCAAGCTGAACGTCGAGCGGCCGTGGGTGCTGGGCGGATGAGCGGCTCGATCCTGATCCTGGCCGGTGACGGCGTGGCCCGGAAGTGATGGCGGAAGTTCGCCGCGTGATCGACTGGTTCAACGCCACCGGCCACCGCTTCGAGGTCGAGGAAGATTTGGTGGGCGGCGCCGCCTATGACGCCCATGGCGCACCGCTGTCTGACGCGACGCTGACGCGGGCGCAAGACGCGGACGCGGTGCTGCTCGGCGCGGTCGGCGGCCCGAAGTGGGACGGGCTCGATTTCTCCGTCAAGCCCGAACGGGGCCTCCTGGCGCTCCGCAAAGAGTTGGACCTGTTCGCCAATCTGCGGCCCGCCATCTGCCTCGACGCTTTGGCCGATGACAGCACGTTAAAGCGCGAGGTCGTGGCGGGGCTCGATTTGATGATCGTCCGCGAACTCACGGGCGGGGTCTATTTCGGCGAACCGCGGGGCATCGAGACCCTCGCCGATGGGCAACGCCGCGGGATCAACACGCAGGTCTATACGACCGAGGAGATCCGCCGCGTCGCCCGCGTCGCCTTCGACCTCGCCGGCAAGCGATCGGGCCGGGTCTGCTCCATGGAGAAGGCCAATGTCATGGAAGCCGGCATCCTCTGGCGGGAGGAGGTCACCCATGTGGGTGAGGCGGAGTTCCCCGATATTGAGCTCAGCCACATGTACGCCGACAATGGCGCGATGCAGCTGGTGCGGGCGCCCAAGCAGTTTGACGTTATCGTCACAGACAATCTGTTCGGCGACATTCTGAGTGACTGCGCCGCCATGCTCACCGGGTCGCTCGGCATGCTGCCCTCGGCCTCGCTGGGGGCCGCGGGCGCGGGCGGGCGGCCCAAGGCGCTTTACGAGCCGGTGCACGGCTCCGCGCCGGACATCGCCGGCCGCGGCGTGGCCAACCCGCTCGCCTGCATCCTGTCGCTTGGCATGGCGCTCCGCTACAGCTTCGATCTTGGCGCGGAGGCGGATCGGCTTGAGGCTGCGGTGGGACGCGTGTTGAATGAAGGCGTGCGCACGCCGGACATCGCCCAGGGCCGCGACAGCGTCGGCACCGCGCAGATGGGCGATGCGGTGCTCGCCGCTCTGGAGAAGGGCTAAGCCACCCTCACTTCAACGGATACCGCGGCGCGAAGGTGCGGAGCTCCAAGGTCAGGCTATTGGCGTCTGGGGCGCGTCCGGAGGGCGTGGACAAGACGCGGAGCGCGGAGAAACGTCCCTGATTGGTGCGCACGCAGAGATATCGCGCCGGCCGCAGCCGATGCATCCGCACGGGCGCCGGACTGAAACGCGCGGCGAAGCAATCCCGCGGTCCCGGGCGACTGTCCCCTTGCAGTCCGATCAGCACATTTTCAAGCGGAGCCAACACCGGCCGTCCCGCCTCATCCTGCGTGAAGCGGATATCGGCGGCGCCCCCGGTCGTCTCCCGGCCGAGGTCCAAATCAGCGCCATCGCCCTGGCGGAGCTCGACCACGCCCTCCGCCTGTAGCCGCGCCTCGGCCGCCGAAGGAACCGCCCCAAGCGTAAGGCCCGCTAAACAGAGCGCCGCGATCCGCGCGGCGGCGACCGCATCCCGGTGTTTTATCATCGCCACCCCCAATCTCCGGAAAAGCGCCTAGCCCGCGGGCAGGTCCACCTCCATGGGCTCCGGCTCATAGCCATGCACCTTGTCATGGGCGCGGATGCGCACGCGCTCCACGCTGGACGGCACCGGCAGGCGGTAGAGCGTCCGGGTGAAGGGCTGCTCATCCTCATGGGGGTGGAGGAAGCGGTGAATGCCGAGCAGCTTCCCATTGGCGGCGTCCAGCACTTCGAAGGCGTCGGCGAAATGCCGCCAGCCCTCATCCTCGTGGGCGATGGTGACGGTGAAATTGTAGAAGATCGTGTCCCCATCGACGCCGGCCGGCTCGACTTGGACGTCCAGCGTCTTTGGCGCGCCGGCCTGGGAGGCGGCGGCGCTGAAGGTGAGCAGCGCCAAAGCCGCGGCCAGAGAGAGAGCGGCGCTGGGCCAGCTGAGACGTGACGGTCGTGAAGACATCCTTCCCTCCAATTCTCGCCCGGTCGCAGGAGCGACGGCGTGGCTCTTCCTGGGCCTGCGCCGTCGCGCTAAAGCATGGCCGGAACACGACGGAGCTAAGACGGGACGCGCGCGCATGGGCTATCGGGTCGCAGTGGTCGGCGCCACGGGAAATGTGGGCCGGGAAATGATGAACATACTGGCGGAGCGCGAGTTTCCGGTGGATGAACTCGCGCCGTTGGCGTCGCGCAAATCGCTGGGCAGCCAGGTGAGCTTTGGGGACCAGGTGCTCTCGACGCGGGATCTGGACGAATTCGATTTCACGGGCTGGGACATCGCGCTGTTCGCCATCGGGTCGGGCCCCACCAAAACTTACGCGCCCCGGGCCGCGAAGGCGGGCTGCGTCGTGATCGATAACAGCTCGCTTTATCGATACGAGCCGGACATCCCGCTGATTGTCCCAGAGGTGAACCCGGATGCGGTGATGGGCTACGCCGCACGCAATATCATCGCCAACCCAAATTGTTCGACCGCGCAAATGGTGGTGGCGCTGAAGCCGATCCACGACCGCGCGCGCATCAAGCGTGTGGTGGTGTCGACCTACCAATCGGTGTCGGGCGCCGGGAAGGAGGCGATGGACGAGCTCTGGACCCAGACCAAAGGCATGTTCGTCATGGACGAGCCGACGCCCAGCAGCTTCACCAAGCAAATCGCCTTCAATGTGATCCCGCATATCGACGTGTTCATGGAGGACGGGACCACCAAAGAAGAGTGGAAGATGGTCGCCGAGACCAAGAAGATCGTCGATCCCTCCATCAAGGTGACCGCCACCTGCGTTCGGGTGCCGGTATTCGTCGGCCATTCCGAGGCGATCAATTTGGAGCTCGAGGAGGAGCTGCCCGCGGAGGAGGCGCAAGCGTTGTTGCGCGAGGCGCCGGGGATCCTTCTCGTCGATAAGCGTGAGGATGGCGGCTATGTCACCCCGGTGGAATGCGTGGGCGACTACGCCACCTATGTGAGCCGCGTGCGCGATGATCCCACCGTGGAGAACGGGCTCAACCTATGGGTCGTGTCGGACAATTTACGGAAAGGCGCGGCGCTGAACGCGGTGCAGATCGCTGAATTGCTCGGCCAACGCTGCTTGAAGAAAGGGTGAGGACGACCGTATTTTCGCGATTGATTATGGTATAAAAGGTGAACATTATCGCAGCGACTGATGAAGGAGTCGCGAATGGGTCACCAATCGAACGGCGCTGACGTTGGACTTGAACGCGCCGTCGCCGCGGCGCTTGGGGACAGCTTTGCGGCGCGGCTTTTCACCGTTTGCGCCGCGCGGGGCAGCCGCCCGGGGGCCTTCTGCCTGGACGCTATCCGCGACGCGGTCGACACCGCGGAGAGGCGGGGTCGGCCGCCCCCCCGATCCCTGAAGGAGCCGTCGGAACAGGCGCGCGCGATGTTAGCGCCCATCGTCGCCGCCGCCGTCCAACAATCGGCGGATTGGCGGAGCCTCGGCGAGGCGCTCGCCACCCATGATTTGGCCTTTCGGCCGTCCGGCGGCGGCCTCGCCTTGGTGAGGCTGTCCACGCAGGCCTGGCTCGCCAAAGCGTCCGATGTGGGCCCAGGCTACGCGGCGCTGGTGAGGCGCTTTGGCGAGGGGTTTCCAAACCACCCCCACCGTCACATCGCCGCGAGGGTCCGCGCCGCGGCTTCTGGTCCACAGCCCTTGGAACGCTCGGCCGTCGGCCCGGTCGACGGTCGCACGGAGCCGACGCCGCTTGGCCTCAAGGATGATGACGCGTTGATCGACTATGGCGACCATCCGCCGCTCCCGCGGGGCTGGGTCGGGATCGAGTGACGGCTGGGCGGAGCGCGGTGCTTACGGGGTTGGGACATGGCGGAACGTGAAGCGCGGGCTTGGGTGCGATCCTCGGCGGGCTCAGCCGCGGACGCGGAAGAAATCGCTGTTTATCAAGCGTATAACAACGCCATCGGCCAAGCGGCTATCGACGCGCAGACCTTGGCCGTGCCCGGCTTTGGCCGGAAGCGGATGACGTGGATCAAGCCCTCCTATTTGTGGATGGCGTACCGCTGCGGCTGGTCAACCAAACCCAATCAGACGACGACGCTGCGCATTTGGCTGCGCGCGGGCGCCTTCGCCGGGCTGTGCCAGCAAGCGGTCGCCTCGCATTTCGACAGGGAAAGGTATGCGGATCGGGCGGCCTGGGACCGCGCCGTCGAGACGTCCCACGTGCGCTTTCAATGGGATCCTGAGCGGGATGCGGCGCTTCAAGCCATTCCGGGGCGGCGGGCGCTGCAGCTCGGCGTCCGTGATGAGGCGCTTCAGGCCTATCTGGAGGGGATCACGGCCATTGAGGACGTCTCAAAGGAGATGCGGGCTTTCGCGGCGGCGTCGTTGGTGCGGCGAGGGCCAGCGCTCTTCCAGATCACTGCGCGAGAAAAGCCGTTGCGCTTGCCGGATCTCGCAAAACGGGCGCTTGGGATTGAGGACGAAAAAGCAGCCGAGGTCTGATGGGATACGATGGCTCTAAGGCGCTGAGGGGCGGGAGCCTCTTAGATGGCGACGAAAGTCTCTGTGACCGGATCGTAGGTATACATCGCGCCCTCAGCGATATCGAACCAAGCGCCGTGGAGGGTTAGTTTGCCCGCGGAGACGGCCTCGCTGACAAAGGGAAACGCCAGCAAATTCCGGAGGGAGGCGAGCACGCCTTCTTGTTCCAAGCGGCGCAACCGTTCAGCGCGGGTGGCGGTGGGGCTGTCACCCTCACTTTCGCGCATACGCTCATAGGCCGGCGCCAAAATGTCCATCCACCGGTCGATGAAGCGGGAATTGGCGGCCGGCGGCGCGTCTCCCTCCCGCCGGTCGAAATAGGCGGCCACACCGCCGCATTGGGCGTGGCCGAGCACGATGATGTGCGCCACCTTTAGCCCGGTGACGGCGTATTCGATCGCGGCGGACGTGCTGTGGTGCTCATGGTCGGGATGATAGGGCGGGCAGAGATTGGCCACGTTGCGCACCATGAACAGCTCGCCGAGCTCCGCGCCCAACAGGCCCGGCACGTCCACGCGGCTGTCGCAGCAGGCGACCACCATGGCGCGGGGATGCTGACCACTTTCCGCCAGGGAGGCGTACCAGGCGCGGTCCCCATCGAAGCGCAAGGTGCGCCAGGCGCGATAGCGGTCGGCCAAATACCCCGGGAAGCGCGCGACCCGGCCCGCCAGGGGCGCCGCCGCGTCGCCCAGGGTCTCGTCTCGCCTTTTCGCCATTGCACCATTGTCCAAATTCGCCGGGACGCCCCAAGATCCAAGAACGTCCAAGATCAAAAGGCCTACCGCAGAGCCCTACCACTCGCAGCGCGCCTGTGAAGGGTAGCTTGTTAAAACCGATCGGAACGCATCACTTCGCAATCGGTCACGGTCACATAGCCAAAATGGCGGCGCATCAGGACACGGAGGTCGTCCAACACGCCGTCCAGCCGGTTCTCCGTGGTCACAGCCAAGATCAGCGCCATCTGCCCCGCGGCGCCCACGACGCCTTCGCCGGACCACGGCCCCTCCTCTCCGAGCCCGCGCAAGGTCTGCATCACCGTGTAGGCGCGGACGCCTCGATGTTCGAGAACGGCGCAGGCCTGTTTGGCCACCGGCGTCTCGACGATGATCTCCAATCGCTTCTTTGCGAATGTCTCCATTCCCTCCCCCAGGGCCTCTTTGGTTCGCCTCAGGCCAGAAAGGCCTGTGCGGCGGCGATATACACAGGAATGCCGAGGGTTAGGTTCATTGGGAAGGTCACGCCAAGGGACAGGGTGAGGTAAATCGCCGGCTGCGCCTGCGGCAAGGCGACGCGCATGGCGGCGGGGACGGCGATGTAGGAGGCCGACGCGGACAGAACGGCCAGCAGGGCCGCGCCGCCAACCGAGAGCCCCACGATCGCCGCCGCCGCCAAGCCAAGCGCGGCGCCGCAGAACGGGGCGACCAGGCCAAACAACAGAACCGGCGGGCTCAGATACTTCACGCTCGACCGCAAACCTCGCCCAGCGATCAACCCCATATCGAGCAAAAACAGGCACAACACGCCTTTGAACGGATCGACGGTGAAGGGCGCGATCTCCTCGGCCCCGGCGGGGCCAATGATCACGCCGATCGCGAAGGCCCCGACCAGCAGCACGATTGAACCGTTGAGAAGCACCTCACGCATCAGGTTGGGCTCGCCGGGCAAATGCGCTTCTTCCTCAGCCGCGGCGGCGTCCTCGGGGCTGGCCGCGCTCCGCGCGAGGTAGAGCGCCACCAGGATCGCCGGGGCTTCCATCACCGCGGCCACGGCCACCATATACCCCTCGAAATCAATGCCGAGGCCGCCTAACGCTGACGTTCCGGCGACAAAGGTGACGATCGAAATGGAGCCGTAATGGGCGGCCACCGCCGCTGCGTCCACGCGGGAGAGGCCCGAGATCGCGCGGAGGGCGATGAAGGCGATCACGGGGATCAGCGCGCTCAACACCGCTCCGGCGAAAATCGCGCCGAGCAGCGTGGCGTCGACGCCGTGCGCCGCGACGCTCGTGCCGCCCTTCATGCCGATGGCGAACAGCAGGTAGATCGACAGCGCCTTAGCGATGGGCTCGGGAATACTGAGATCGGACCGCGCCAAGGCGGCGGCGAGGCCGAGTGCGAAACACAGCACCATGGGCGACGTCAGATTTTGCGCCGCCAACGCTAAACTATCCATGGCCCTCTCCACGCGCGCCTGACGCGCGCGCCCTTTGCGATCATACCGTGGGGTCGCCGACCGCCGTTAGATGTCGAGATTTTCCACGCTGAGCGCGTTGCTCTGGATGAACTCACGCCGGGGCTCAACCGCGTCGCCCATCAATTTGGTGAAGATCTCGTCCGCCTCGTCCACATGCCGAACGTCGACGCGCAGCAAGGTTCGGGCCTCTGGATCCAGCGTGGTCTCCCACAGCTGTTCGGCGTTCATTTCGCCAAGCCCCTTATAGCGCTGTAATGATACGCCTTTTTCACCCTCGGCGAGCACGGTCTCCACCAAGCCCAGCGGACCATAAATGGGTTCGGCGCGGTCTTTCCGCAGGAAGGTCGCCGGCGCGTCATAGCTTTCTTTCAGCGCCTCGGACATGGCGGCGAGCCGCCGCGCCTCCGCCGAGCGGGCGAGCGCGCCGTCGATGGCCCGCGTCTCCGCCACGCCGCGCACGATGCGTGTGAAGCGCAGGCCGGCATCCGCGGTGCGATCCCCGCTCCAGCCCCGTTCAAACTCGCGCGCCACGCCATCGAGACGCTCTGCGATCGCCGTCGCCGCCGCCGCGGCGCGCGTCGGATCCGTCAGCACATCTTCGCTGAGCGCGCCTTCGATGGCCGCCTGCTCCACGACGAAGCGCGGATAATGCGGGGGCAGCGACATGATGAGTTGCCGCGCCCGTCGGGCTCCCTCCACAACGCGGGCGAGGTCTGGCCCGGCGAGTTCCGCCCCATCGTTCATCCGCAGCACCGCGCCTTCGAGGCCCGTCTCGATGAGGAAGTCCTCCAACGCGCGCTGGTCTTTAAGATAAACCTCGGACTTCCCGCGGCTCAACTTAAAGAGAGGCGGCTGCGCGATATAGAGATAGCCGCCTTCGATGATCTCAGGCATCTGCCGATAGAAGAACGTGAGCAGCAAGGTGCGAATATGCGCGCCATCCACGTCGGCGTCCGTCATGATCACGATCTTGTGGTAGCGCAGCTTTTCGACGTCGAATTCATCCCGACCGATGCCGGCGCCAAGCGCAGTGATCAACGTCCCGACTTCTTGGCTGTTGAGCATTTTTTCGAAGCGGGCGCGCTCCACATTGAGGATTTTTCCGCGTAACGGCAGAACGGCTTGCGTCGCGCGGTCGCGGCCCTGTTTGGCCGACCCGCCGGCGCTGTCGCCCTCCACCAGGAACAGCTCGGACTTCGCCGGATCCCGCTCCTGGCACTGCGCCAGCTTGCCGGGGAGCGACGCGACGTCCAACGCGCCTTTCTTGCGGCTGAGCTCCCGCGCTTTTCGAGCGGCCTCCCGCGCCGTGGCCGCCTCAACAATCTTCGAGGTCACCACCCGGGCCTGCGCCGGGTTTTCTTCGAAATACTCGGAGAGCTTCTCATGAACCAAGCTCTCGACAACCGGACGAACTTCCGACGAGACGAGCTTGTCTTTGGTTTGGCTGGAGAATTTCGGGTCGGGCACCTTCACGGACAGCACGCCCGTCAGCCCTTCCCGAGCGTCCTCGCCGGAGAGCGTCACCTTCTCCTTGCTCGCATAGGCGGCGGCGTAGCTGTTCATCACTCTGGTGAGCGCGCCGCGGAAACCCGCCGTATGCGTGCCGCCATCCCGCTGGGGAATGTTATTGGTAAAGCACAGCATGTTTTCATTGAAGCTGTCATTCCACCAGAGCGCGACGTCGACGCCGACCCCGTCTCGCTCCGCGTTGATGACGATGGGCGCGTCCAGCAGCGGCTGCTTCGAGCGGTCAAGATGGCGGACAAAGGCTTCAACGCCGCCTTCGTAATGCATCTCTTCGACGATTTCGTCGGCCCCACGCGCATCCGCCAACCGAATGCGCACGCCGGAGTTGAGGAACGCCAATTCGCGCAGGCGGTGCTCCAGCGTCTTAAACGAGTACTCCGTCATGGAGAATGTCGCGGCGGACGCGTGGAACGTCACTTCCGTCCCTTGTCGCCCAGCCGCCGACCCAGCCACGCGCAAGGGCTCCACCGTCTCGCCATGTTCGAAACGAACGACGTGTTCCTTGTCGTCGCGCCAAATGCGCAGGCTTAGCCAGTCGGACAAAGCGTTGACGACGGACACGCCCACGCCGTGCAGGCCGCCTGAGACCTTGTAGGAGTTCTCGTCGAACTTCCCGCCGGCGTGCAGCTTGGTCATGATCACTTCCGCCGCCGAGACGCCCTCCTCGGGGTGGATACCCGTGGGGATGCCGCGCCCATTATCGGTCACCGTCACCGAGCCATCGGCGTTGAGCGTGACGGTGACGAGGTCCGCATGGCCGGCCAACGCCTCATCGATGGCATTGTCGACGACCTCGTAGACCATATGATGAAGGCCGGAGCCGTCATCGGTGTCGCCAATATACATTCCGGGCCGCTTGCGAACCGCTTCAAGTCCCTTGAGGACCTTGATCGCGTCTGCGCCGTATTGGCCGCCGGACGCTTCAGTTCCGCCCGACTGCGAAGACTGTTACATGCTTCAAATCACACGATAATTTTCTGAATTTCTAAGGTTAAATTCTTAGCTGAAAAGCACTTGCAAGCAAAGAAAAAACACAACGACGGCGAGAGGACACAACGAGATCAGGTCAACGCC